>CAZPED010000345.1:0-5045 GCA_964585335.1 uncultured Planctomycetaceae bacterium
CAGGTCATGATAGATTGAGTAGGCGAAGTAATGCCCCACGACTTCGTCGCTCGATGTATCGCCTTTCCACCACCAGCGGCCATCGGCCGAGCGGTGCCATTCGCCGCCATGCTTCTTCGGATCGTCCTCGATCGGGATCACGCTCCGCGCACAGAAGCCGGGAATGCCCGAGATGCGTTCCAGAAACATCATGGCTTCGAGCGATCGCCGGGCGTTACGTTTGGCCGTTTCGTCCCCCGTGGCGCCATAGCGAAAGGCCTCGGTGGCGACGTACAAGCTGGTCCAAAGCCCGTCGTTGTCGTTGGACGATTCGATTTCGGCCGTGTCGAGATTTCCGGCCTCTTTCAGGTGTACGGCGGCCACGAATCCGTCGCGCACGTGATACTTCTGTAAATGGCTTTCGAGGCGAGTCATCTTTGCGGCGAGCGTCGTGTCACGTCGCACCAGCTTGCCCACGCCTGCGGCCGTTTCGACCCAGATCGAGCCGTCGGCGGCGAGGGCAATGTTTTGTACCGCGTCGTCGGGGAGCCAACGGCGCGAGTGGAACAGCCGCCAGCGTTTGCCCCCTGGCTCCAAATGCATCAAGCCACCTTGCGAACCAACCCACAGTCCGCCGTCGCGATCGCGAACGCCCACGGTCAGACTGGCAAACGGCAGCGTCGGCGGCGCGTTGAGCAGCCGCGAGATCTCGGGAAGCGTCAGCCGCTGGCCGACGCTTTCAGGCCAGCTGGCCAGAGCGGCCGGCTCAGCGACCCAGGCCTGAAATGTCTCGTCCGATGTGGCCAAGAGTGCGAGGCAGCAGAGCAGAGCATGCATCGAGGGGGTGCTCCGAAGGGCAAGTGGCGTGCGCGCGGCGGAAAACAGGGCAAGTGTTCTAATAAGTAGTCGTTCATGCGTGCCCCTGCAAGCTTTCCGCGGCGCTTTGCGAATCCGCGTGGCGGCTATCTCGGTAGTGCCCGTCCACTTACCAAGCGCCCACGACGCCGCGGCGGCTGTCAGGTAGAATGCGGCTTTTTGTCGTAGATTTTCCGCATGGCTGCCAAACCCACTGATCCGGCGCTCTACCGCGAGGTCACCCAAGCCGCCCAAGTCGGCCTGGTGATCAACCTGGTCTTGGGCGCCGTCAAACTTGCCGGCGGCTTGGTCAGCGGCTCGATCGCCCTGATCTCCGACGCGGTGAACAGCTGGGGCGACGTGCTCACGTCCATCATCGTGATCGTGGGCCTGAACGTGGCCCAGCGGGCGCCCGACGACGAACACCCCTATGGCCACAGCCGCGCTGAAACGATTGCGGCTTCGAACGTCGCGCTGCTGGTAATCCTCTCGGCGCTGGCCGTCGGCTGGCACGCGCTGCGCCATTTGGCCGCTCCGCAAGCCGTGCCGCCGGCCTGGACACTGTGGATCGCCGGCGCGAATGTCGTCATCAAGGAATCGCTCTATCGCTACAAAGTCCGCGTCGGCCGCCGCTCTTCGTCGCAGGCCATTCTGGCCAACGCCTGGGACCATCGCTCCGACGCCCTTTGTTCGCTGGCCGTGCTGGTGGGGCTGGCCGCCGTGCGTCTGGGGGGCGACCACCTCGTGTGGGCCGATGACGTGGCGGCCCTGATCGTCGTCGGCGCCGTTGTTTACTCCGGCGGCACGATCTTCGCCCATAGCGCCAGCGAGCTGATGGACGTGCAAGCTTCGGACGAGTTGGTGCGGTCGATCCGTGCCGTCGCTCAGGCGGTCCCCGGCGTCGATGGCGTCGAAAAGCTCTGGGTCCGCAAATCGGGCATCGAGTATTTCGCCGACATTCACATCGAGGTGGCCCCCGACATGACCGTCGCCGAGGGGCACCGCGTCGGCCACCGGGTCAAAGACCGATTGCTCGACAGTTTTGCCGAACTGCGCGACGTGCTGGTGCACCTCGAACCGCACATTCCCGGCGGCGAGGCGGCCTGCCCCTGGCGCCATTGATTTCGCTGGGCGCGTCGAGTCGCCATTTGACAGCGGGCGCCGGCACCGATAGCCTCCCAGCATGCGTGGTGCTGCCGAGCTCAATGCCCTTCCCGTCGCCGGATACAACCCGATGAATCGTCTGGCTCTTTCGTGGCATACCGCAGTCGTGCTAGCCGTCGCCAGCCTGACGCTCGTGGCCGCCCGCGCCGAGGACACGCCGCCCCCGCTGCTCACGGCGGAGAACGCCGCCCAGCTGGTGGGCAAACCGGCCGTGGTCGAATTCCGCGTGGTCGAAGTCAAATTCGCACAGCGCCGCAAATTGTACTTCCTCAGCGGCAAAACAAACTTCCGTAGCGCCGACAATCAGGCCGTGGCCATTCGGGCCGAAGATCTGCCGGCCTTTCGCATGGAAAGCGTTGATCAACTGCGCGATCGATATCTCCAACAGACCATTCGCGCCCGCGGACAAGTGCAGCACGATGAAGGGCAGTACCTGCTGTTTGTCGCACGCCCCGAGGATATCGAGCTGCGAGCCGCGATCGACGCGACCGGGGAGCCCAAGCAACTCGTGGTGGTGGACGAACTGGGCAACCGTACGACGCTTCCCTTGCCGCTGCCCGCGGATTTGCCACGCACCCAGGTGACGCTCAACCACAACGGTCAGCAGGAAGTTTTTTCCGGTGTGGCGCTGGCCAAGGTGCTGGAGTTTGCCAAGGTGCCGCTGGGAACCGACGTGCGGGGCACGCGCGTCGCCCGGTATCTGGTGGTCTCGGCCAGCGACGGCTTCTACGCGGCGCTCTCGGTGCCCGAGGTCGACCCTTACTTCACCGGTCAGCAGGTGCTGCTTGCCGAAACGGTGGACGGCAAACCGCTGCCCCCCGAGACCGGCGCGCCGCGACTGGTGATTCCGCACGACAAACATCGCCGCCGCTGGGTCTACCGGATCGGTCAAATCGAAGTCCGGGCGGCGCGGCCCAGCGGATCCTGACGCCGGCTTTGCCTGCAATTGGGCGCGCCCGCTTTTGCGTTGACGTGCCAGCCCCGCCGTTTTTCCGCCGACTTGTCAGCCGAAGGCGGCTTTGCTACAAAAGTGAATACTGAACGCTTTCGTTCATTATTCATTCGTGGAGGGATTCGTCATGCTGCAAGCCGCGACGTCGCCGCCCCCCTTGCCCGCCCCGCCACGCAACTGGCCGCTCGTGCGCGGACACTGGCTGCTGGGCTGCATGCGCCAGATCCAACACGAGCCACTGAGCTTGTACCGGCAGGCCTGGCAGCAGCACGGCGACTACATCTGCTTTCGGCTCATACCGGGCATCAAGCTCTACTTCCTCGGCCACCCCGACGCGATCGAATACGTTCTGCACACGAACTACAAGAACTATCGCAAGCCCGATACGTTCAACGATTCGGTCGGGTTGTTGGCTGGCCAAGGCATTCTGACCAGCGAAGGCGAGACGTGGCGCCAGCAGCGCCGCCTGATGCAGCCGGCCTTCGCCCGCCAGGCCGTGGCGCGGCTCAGCGGTCACATGGTCGACGCCGTCGAGCAATTCATTGCCGAGTGGCTCGAGGAGGGAGACCGCCGCACGGTGGACGTGTTGCCCGAAATGATGCGGCTGGGCCTGCGCGTCGCCAGCACCACGCTTTTTAGCACCGACATCAGCGGCCAGGCCGACGCGATTGGCAACGCCTACCGCACGGCCTTCGACTACGTCAGCCTGAAAATGAACGGCCGCTTGCTGTTCACGCCGCTCTGGCTGCCCACGCGGCGCAACCGCGAATTTCGCCGCTCCAAGGCGTTGCTCGACCGCGTCGTGCTCGAACTGATCGCGCGGCGCCGCCAGGCGCCGCCGCAAAACGACGTGCTGGGTTTGCTGCTGGCCGCGCAGGACGAAGAGTCGGGCCGAAGCATGACCGATCAGCAGCTGTGCGACGAAGCCATCACGCTGCTCACCGCCGGACACGAAACGGCCGGCGCCGCGCTGAGCTGGTGCTGGTACTTGCTCGGCCAACATCCCGAGGTTCAAGCAGCGCTGCACGCTCAAGTCAGTGCCCGAATGGGCGGCCGCACGCCCACGGCCGACGATCTGCCGGCGCTGCCGCTGGCCACCGCGATCTTCGAAGAATCGATGCGGCTGTATCCGCCCGCCTGGGGCATGCCGCGTGAAACATTGGCCGACGACGTGATTCGCGGCTACCGCGTGCCGGCCCGCTCGACGCTCGTGCTGTCGCAGCTCGTTGCGCATCGGCACCCGGCGTTCTGGAGTGATCCCGACCGCTTCGATCCCAGCCGGTTTCTGCCTGGCCAGGGGCACGATCGTCCCAAGTTCGCCTACTTCCCGTTCGGCGGCGGGCCGCGGCTGTGCATTGGCAATCAAATGGCCATGATCGAGGGCCCGCTGCTGTTGGCCGCGCTGGCCCAGCGCTTTCACTTTCAGCTCGTGCCGGGGCAGAACATCGTGCCCGACCCCACGTTCACGCTCCGCCCGGCGCCCGGCGTGCAAATGGTCATCGCTCACCGCTAACCGACGCCTCGCAGTCCGAGCCGCATTCAAATCACGGGATGTCCCCCATGGACAAAAAGCAAGCCATCATCCAAGCGGCCCGCGCGCGCTTCCGCTACTACGGCGTGGCCAAAACCACGATGCAGGAAATTGCCCACGACGCGGGAGTGGCCGTGGGCACGCTCTATTTGTATTTCAGCAACAAGGACGATTTGATCGTTGCTTGCGCCGCCGGCTATGTCGAACGCCACCTGCAAGAGGCCCAAGCGATTCTCGCCAGCGACCTGCCGCCCGACGAAATGCTGCGCCAATACATCCTCGGCCGCTTTCGCCACGCCAAAGAAACCCGCACCGCCTCGCGCCACGCGGCCGAAATAGCCCGGGCCGTGTTGCGCGTCAAACCCGACCGCATCGCCGAAGAAAGCCAACTCATGTGGCAATACATCGTCGAGCTGCTGCAACGGGGCACGCGGCAAGGCCTCTTCGCGGTCGCAGAGCCTGAGGAAGATGCCAAGGTGTTTCTCTATGGCGTGGCTTTCTTTTTCCCCAGCGCGCTCACCCAGCCCGCCGTGGAACCCAGCGAATTGGACTTGCTGATGGTCG
>CAZPED010000346.1:0-5043 GCA_964585335.1 uncultured Planctomycetaceae bacterium
TCGAACCAGCCGCCGACGGTCATCACGGCCGGCTTAACGTTCTTGAAATGGGGGAGCAGCGTGCGCTGCTTCCAAAAGTCGTCGTACACGCCGTGCTCGTTCAGCTCGTTCCAGAAGGCCACTGGTTTCTCGAAGTGTCGCTGTTGCACTTCATCGAGCGGGCCAAGCTTCAGGTAGAACTCGTAGCCGTCGGGCGTCTCGAAGTCGAACTGCGTGGCCGACTGCCGTGTGGGCTTGCGCAGCGGCTGGCCAAACCACGACAAAAACCGGAACGAATGCGCCAGGTATAAGGCGCCGTTGTGACGAAAGTCATCGCCAATGAACCAATCGGTCACCGGCGCTTGCGGCGAAACGCACTTCAGCGCCGGGTGGGCGTCGATCATGCCCGCTGCCGAGTAGAACCCAGGATACGAAATGCCGAGCAAGCCGACCTTGCCGCTGTTGAGCGGGACATTCTTGACCAGCCAGTCGATCGTGTCATAGGTGTCGGTGCTTTCGTCGATGTCGTGCGGGCCCTTCTTGGCCAAGTGCGGCCGCACGTGCACGAACTCTCCCTCCGAGGCATACCGGCCGCGGACGTCCTGATAGACAAAAATGAACCGCTCCTTGGCGTAGTGCTTCAGTGGTCCCCGCGGCGACGGGTAGTTGCTCTCGCCGTAGGGCTTCACGCTGTAGGGCGTGCGCGCGAGCAAGATGGGATAGGTCTCGGACGCGTCCTTGGGCACGTAAGCCGCCGTGAACAGGTGCACGCCGTCCCGCATGCGGATGCGGTATTCGTACTTGGTGTAATGTTCCTTGAGGTACGCCTGGTCCGCGGCAAACTCGGGGTTGGCCTCGGGGGCGCTGTCGGCCGCGGCCAAATTCAAGGAGAGGAAGGACAGCAGAAGTCCCAGAGCGATCAGCCCGTGACGGATTTGCATTGCGGAACCTGCGGCGGGTGTGAACTTCGAGCCTGAGGGCACCAAAGGCCGCCGGATGCCGGTGGGCGCTTGGGTGCGTGGCCCGATTCTAACAGCCCGCAGCTCGGCTTTCACCCGCCCCGGCCGACTTTCCCTCTTCGGCGCCCTGGCCATTGCGCAAAGACCCTGAAAACCAGAGCCGTGGTGGCCAGCGCCATCCTTGACGGCTCAGGCACCAGGCCCAGCAGAACCTGCTCGACGGCGGTCTTTACCACGGCTTGGCGCTGGGTGGTCGGATGCCGGTAGTCGTAGTAAAAGGGGCTCGTGTAGACGGCGAGGTCGCCCAGGGCGCCGGCCAGTTCAAAGTACGCGTCGACCAGCGGCACATTGAGTTGGGGAGCTAACTGGCGTACGGCCTCGGCAGATTGCCGCTACGGAGAGTGTTAATGGAGATGTTATCTGGACGAGTGAGTGTGAAATAGAATATCGTGCCCTCGCCAACGGTCGATTCAAACCAGATGTGCCCGCCCAATCGCTCCACGAGCCTGTGAACGATCGACAGGCCAATGCCGGTGCCGCCGGTAATCTCGGGATGGAAGCGCTGAAAGGGCTGAAACACCTTTGCACGGCAAGCCTCGGAAATTCCCCGCCCGTTATCGCGGACATAGAGCACGCATTGTGTTTCTGGGATGCCGGCCGGCGGGTTGGCGACGCCCAGTTCAAGCAGGCCCGGCCTCTGCGGGTCCAAGTATGCCAACGCGTTGCCGACGAGATTGGCCAGAATTTGCCCCAGCGGCGTCGGATCGGCCAGCACCATGGGCAAGTTGCCCAGCTCGACGCGGGCTTTTCGATCTGTGATCGTTGACGCCAGCGAATCGACCACCCGGGCCGCCACTTCATGGGCGTCGACCGCCTGGAGTTGAACTTCGATACGGCCGAGGCGCGACAGCCGGAGCAGGGCGTCGATGATGCCGCTCAGCCGCGCGACCGCCGATTGGACGAAGCGGATCGATTCGCTCATGTCCTGGTCGATCAGTGCCAGGCCCCGTTGTCGCTCGTCGGGGCTGCAATCTCCCTCGCTCATGATGCTCCGCAGTGCCTGGCAAGCAGTGCTGAGTTCCTGGCTGAAGCCTTGCAGGTTGACCAGCGGCGAACGCAGGTCGTGGGAGACGCTGTAGACGAACGTCTCGTTTTCCTGCTGCTTTTGCACGAGGTCGTTGTTCACGGCGGCCAGCTCGGCGGTCCGCTCCTCGACGCGCTGTTCGAGCAGTCGCTGGTTGTCGCGAATCTCTTCGTTCGCCTGGCACAATCGCTCGTTGGCGATCTGCAGCTCCTTTGCTCGGAGATAGACCTCGGCTTCCATCGATTCGGCTCGCTGACGCAGTTCCTGAGACAGCGCCCGCTGCTGTTGTTCGCGTTGCGTCAACCGAATGAATTCGGTAACGTCCTCGGCGCGCAGGATGATATTGACGACGCGGCCGTGATCGTCGAACACCGGGGAGTTCACCAGGCTCCAATAGCGTTCCTCGAACTGGCCACCTGCGGCAAGTGGCTTGCGAATGTCAAACTTCTGCACGCCCATGGAGTCGGTGACCCCTTCGCGCAACACTCGGGCGAACGACTCGGAGACATTGGCCACGCCGTTGGCCGCGGGGTCGTCAGGGTTGTCGGGGAACACATCGAAAACTGGCCGGCCCAGCACCTCGTTGCGGTTCGTCATCGTCGCGAGCAGTTGCGCGTTGGTGGCAGCCACGATGGTCAGATCGGGCGCTAAGACCAGATAGATGCCCGGCACGGACTCGAACAACCTGCGGTAGTCGAGCGGTGTGGCGGCCGAAGCTGCTCGTTGCACAGGGAGCTCCGTGCCCGTCGCGGAAAGCACTGGCGCGACGGCCGACGTATCGATCGGGGCAGTGTGCGTGTTTGCCATGGGTGCGTTCCCGGGAGCAGTAAAAACCTGGCCACAACCAATTGCACAAGCGTGTGCCGCCCAGTGCGCGACTACGTAAACTTAAGTTGCGGTATGTCCTTTTGGCCCAAAAACCTCGCTCGTCAAGGGCGACGGCGGGCTGCATAATCCTGGCTCGGGCGATGCCGACGGCGCGGTCTAGTGCATTCCGCCTAGCGGTGTGACAAAATCGCGCATAGCGATAGTGCGTCACGTCGGCTTCTCGTGGAGATACAAGGTGCTGCTCTATTTCCCGATACTCATGGCGTGTGCCGTGGCTGCCAGCGGCGATTACTTCGCCATCGAGGTTGTCGACGACCAAACGGGTCGCGGCGTGCCGCTCGTTGAGTTGCGCACGGTCGATGGAACACGGTATTGGACGGATTCGCAGGGGCTGATCGCCTTTCACGAACCAGGTCTGATGGACCAGCGCGTGTTCTTCCATGTTCGCAGCCACGGCTACCAGTTCCCCGCCGACGGGTTTGGCTACCGTGGCAAGGCTTTGGACGTTCGGCCTGGTGGACGAGCGACGCTGCGGATTCAACGGTCGAACCTGGCCGAGCGGCTCTATCGAGTCACGGGAGCGGGCATCTATCGCGACAGCGAACTATTGGGGCGGCCGGTTCCAATCGGGCAGCCGGTGTTGAACGCTCAAGTCGCCGGGTCCGACAGCGTCAACACCGCCATCTTTCACGGTCAGTTGTATTGGTTTTGGGGCGATACCAATCGGCCCGCCTATCCATTGGGGCTGTTTCACGTTCCCGGCGCTACCTCGCAGCTGCCAGGGCAGGGAGGACTTGACCCGGCTCGCGGCGTCGACCTGAACTACCTGACGCGCAACGACGGCTTCGTGGCTGCCACGGCCGAGATGCCCGGCGAAGGACCAACCTGGATCGACGGCTTGTGCGTCGTCCGCGAAGACGGGCGCGAGCGAATGTTTGCCAAGTACGTCAAGGTGCGCAAAATGCTCGACGTGTACGAACGGGGCCTGGTCGAATTCGACGAGGCGGCAAAGCGATTTCACAAGGTGACCACGTATGACTTCACGGCACCACTGTACCCCTTAGGGCACTGGATTCAGCAGCCGGTCGATGGCGATGGCTACTTGTACTTCGGCAACCCGCACCCCCTGGTGCGCGTGCCCGCCAGCGGCAAAGCCTTGGCCGATACGAACCAGTTTCAGACGTACACCTGCCAGCGCGCAGGCAGCACCGCCGACAAACCGGAGATCGACCGCGACGAGCAGGGCAGGGTCCGCTGGTCGTGGAAAAACGGATTGCCGGCCGTTAGCAATCAGCTGCAAGCCAGGTGGCTGGCTAGTGGACTATTGAAACCGCAGGAAGCGATTTTGACCCTGCGCGACGTCGAAAACGGCCGACCGGTAGTAGCGCACGCCGGGTCGGTGGCCTGGAACCCTTTCCGCCGGCGATGGGTGATGATTGCCGAACAACTGGAGGGCACTTCGTTTCTCGGAGAAATCTGGTACGCCGAGAGTGATGGGCTGACCGGCCCCTGGGTCTACGCGCGCAAGATCGTGACTCACGACAAATACAGCTTTTACAATCCGCGTCATCATCCGATGTTCGATCAACAGGAGGGCCGCCGCATTTACTTCGAGGGCACCTACGCCACCACGTTTTCCGGCAATGACGATCCCACGCCTCGCTACGACTACAACCAGGTCATGTATCGGTTGGATCTGGCCGAGCGTCGATTGACATTGCCAGTGCCGATTTACGAAACCAAGACTGCAGCCGGGCAACTTCTGGCGACGGGCCGCCAAAGACACATGCGTGGGCGCATTGTCTGGATGGCTGCCGATCAACCCGGCGAGGGCCTGGTGCCGATTGCCAGAGTGCAACCCAGACCGGCCGGCAGCGAGCTTCAAGTTCGCGGAGCACCGGCCGCCGAGGTATCGGCCGAGCCGGTCTTTTATGCGCTTCCGGCCGATTCGCCAGCGCGCCCCAACACGGCGCCGCTGTACGCCTGGCGGCACGACCAGCAGCCCGTGGTCTATGCGTTGGATGCTGCCGCGCTGCCCGCAGAATATCGTCGCGACGCACAACCGCTGTGCCGCGTGTGGCCGTACCCGCTCAGTGCTGAAATCGATTGGGACTGAACATCCGATGTCACAGTCTCGGTTCGCACAACGCGTTACTTTCCGGCTTCGCGCACGCGATCGGCAAGCGCCTCGGT
>CAZPED010000347.1:0-5034 GCA_964585335.1 uncultured Planctomycetaceae bacterium
GCTTCGAGAGGATCGACATCGGCATCTCCGTGGCGATCGGTCCCGGGGCGATGCAATTGACCGTGATGCCGAACGGCCCCAAGTCCAGCGCGCTGGCCTTGGCCATGCCGATCAGGGCCGACTTGGTCGCCGAATAGGCGTTGCGCTCGGGCGTGCTGGCCAGGCCCATGATCGACGAGATGTGGATCACGCGGCCCCATCGCCGCTGTTTCATTCCCGGCGTCAAGGCCCGCGTCAGATCCATGCAGCTCGTGAGATTCAATTCGACGAGGTAATCCCAGTCTTCGTCCCGGATGGCGTCGATGGGCTGCGGGATGTTCCACCCGGCATTGTTCACCAGGATGTCGATCTTGCCCAGCCGCTCGACAGCCAAGGCGGCCAGCCGCCCCCGCTCGTCGCGCTTCGCCACGTCGGCCGCCGTGCACTCCACGCGAGCGCCGGTCTGGCGGTGGATCTCCTCGGCGGCCGCACGGATCTCGTCCTCCTTGCGGCTGCACAGAAGCAGTTCCGCCCCGGCCTGGGCAAACCCCAGCGCGATCGCCTTGCCAATCCCCCGGCTCCCGCCGGTCACCAGGGCCGAGCGGCCGGTCAGGTCAAACCATGTACCTTTCATGACGTCCAATCCTGCGCACCAAGGGCCCAGAAACGCAACCACAGCGGCAAGCTCGCGCGGCTGACGGCCGACGCCCCTCCCCGCGTTCGGCTTTCCGCTTTCCGCTTTCAGAGGGCCTGCACCACCAGATCGCCGACCTCTTGGGTGCGGTAGCCCATCTTGCCGGCGGCCTGGCTCTTCATCTTGGTGCCGGTGACGATCTGGATGGCGCTTATCACCCGGTCCGCGGCCTGCTGGCAGCCGGCCTGCTCCAGGAGCATGGCGGCCGCGCTGATCGTGGCGATGGGGTTGATCTTGCCGGTGCCGGTGTACTTGGGGGCGCTGCCGCCCATGGGCTCAAACATGCTCACGCCACCGGGCTCGGGGTTGATGTTGCCGCCGGCCGCCACACCCATCCCGCCCTGCAAGATCCCCGCCAGGTCCGTGATGATGTCGCCGAACATGTTGGTGGTCACGATCACGTCGTAGTACTCCGGGTTCTTGACCATCCACATGCAGCAGGCGTCGACGTGGTTGTAGTCGGGCTTGATGTCCGGATACTCCTTGGCCACGTCCTGGAACGTGCGCCACCACAGGTCGTGACCATAGGTGAGCACATTGGTCTTGGCGACCAGCGTGAGCATCTTCTTGGGATTGTTTCGCTTGCGGGTGAACTCGAACGCCCAGCGAATGCAGCGCTCGCAGCCCTTGCGGGTGTACAGTGCCGTCTGGCTGGCGACTTCATCGGGCGTGTTCTTCTTCAAGAAGCCGCCGACGCCGCAGTACATGTCCTCGGTGTTTTCGCGCACGACGACAAAGTCGATGTCGGCGGGGCCTTTGTCCTTGAGCGGCGTTTCGACACCAGGAAACAGTTTGACCGGCCGCAGGTTGATGTACTGATCGAGCTGAAAGCGCAGTTCCAGCAACAGCCCCTTTTCCAGGATGCCCGGTTTGACGTCGGGATGGCCCACGGCGCCCAGGTAAATGGCGTCAAAGGTGCGCAACTCGTCAACCGCCCCGGCCGGCAACGTCTCGCCGGTGCGCAAGTAGCGCTCGCCACCGAAGTCGAAATCGACGGTTTCGTAAGTAAAGCCATCGAGTGCCGCCACCGCCTTGAGGACCTTGAGGCCCTCGGCAGCCACTTCCGGGCCGGTGCCGTCGCCGCCGATCACGGCAATGCGCAGGGGTTTCTTCGCGTTCAACGTGGGACCTCGGTTCTTGTAGGAGCAAAAGGGAATGCTGGGGCGATGGCGGCAGCGTCAATCGGACGACCCGCGACCTGGCCAGAAACGGCCGATTTTAGCAGTGTGGGCGAGGCGTCACAAGTTGCGGCCACGGGCGGAAGGGAAACACATGGTCGCAGAGCACCGGCTGGCGCACCGTGGCGTTCACCGTTCAAAAGCGTTTGGTTAAACTGCGCCGCGAGCCGAAATACCGAATGGAGGTGCTAACGATGAATCCGACGAAGATGTGTCCCGATTGTCGGCAGCCCTTGAACCCCATCAAACTGCTCGACGCAACCACGATGGGCTATCGCGACCCGGTCGGTTTTTTTGAGCCGCGTTACGCAGCCCCGGAGGCAACCGAGGGTTGGTTGCGCAAAATGCCCATCGAGGGCATCGTCAAGGGCTGGATGTGCCCTGAATGTCAGCGAATTCTGCTATACGGCGAACCGCGCGACGCCTGAGTGGCGAGATTTACGACCCTCATCGCGGCGCGCAGCAACCCCTACCAGCCGGCTTCCAGCCCCAACAGCACGCCGTGGAAGAACGCGGTGCCATTAACGTCCACGCCCACGATGTTGGGATTGTCGCTGGGGTCGAACAGGTGCATCTGGTCGGACGCGACGGCCACGCCCGCGAGCCACAAGAACTGATAGCCGGCCCGAAAGGCGAGGTGACGATTGAACTGGTACACGCCCGTGACGTTCAGATCGCCCATGAAGGCGGTGTGATCGCGATTGGCATACAACGCGCCGCCGCCGTCGGCCATTTGCAATTGCATCGAGTTTCCAGCGGCATTGCCCAGCACGCCGGCCTTGATGGCGCTTTCCAGCCGCAAGCCGCCTGGGCTTTGCCACACGATGGCGTCGGCTCCCAGTTGCAGGCCCAGCAGATTGTTGGCCGAGCCCACCGAGGCATCGATTTGCTGTGGGCCATACAGCGCGCTGATGTCGAAGTCCATTCGGTCGCGCAGCGAAAAATAGCGGGCACCCGCCAGTAGACTGATGCGCGAAGTGACGTTGCGTCGCAGGTTGGGTTCGACGCTTTGCAGTGAGGTAAAGTATTGGGCTTGCACGAACGTGGGTTCATCGACTTGCGTGCGAGCGGGGTCAAAGAACTCGAACTGCACGCCTGTGGCGTCCGACACGCTGCGGGTGGTCGACATCCACTGGTTGACGCCTACGTAGCGAAAATCGATGTCGACCCACTCGCCCTGGCGCGCCAGGTAAACGTCTGGCCCGCCCTGGAACAGAAAATTGAAATGGTTGGCGTTAAGCAGCTCGCCGCCGCTGAGAGAAGTGATCAGCGATTGCGATTGCAGCTTGCCGCGCTGCAAGATGCTGGTGCCGGCCCGCACGGTCCAGCGGTTGATGGGCTCGTCCGGCAGGCCCCAGTCGACGGGCTGCGCAGCCGCCGGTGCACTGGCGCCAGCTTCTTCCAGTTCGAAATCCGTGCCGGCGCGTGCGCTGGACGCGCAAAGCGCGCAGCAGCCCACGGCAAGCAATATCACGCGGGGCAACGTGAATCGCATGCGAGTGTCCGTGTTGGGGGGCCGGCCGGGAGCGAATGCATCCAGGCCGTTTACACCAGTTTCGGTCGGCAATGCCCAGCAGTCGTCTGCAAAATGCTGGCACCGGCAAAGCTTGCGTAGCGATGAGAATCGTGATGAGCGGTAAAGACTCCCGTCCTCCCGTCCCCTTTTTAGTCCGGTCGGCGGGTGAAGGCGATCGACTGCCCGTCGGGAGAGAAAGATGGATCGTGGCTGGAAAGCGTTTGGCCCGGCAAACGCTCGGGCATCTGTGGTCGATCGAGGTCGACCAGGTGAATGAATCCATTGAAATCGATCGCCAACTGTTTGCCGTCGGGCGACCAGCTCAAGTGACTTCCTAGCTTGCCACTCGGAATGGGAACCACCTTCAGCTTGGGCATCTTGCTGCGCGGGCTGACCAGGAACAGCTTGCGCATGCCGTCCGCCGGCCGGCGATTGACGAACGCAATTTGCTCGTCGTCGGGCGACCAATCGAAAGCGACCAGGTTTTCTTGAAATCGTGCGTCGAGCAGCACGGAGTGCTCGCTGCTGACGGCGTCGATCAGCCGCAGAATATGTTGCCAGGCGAAGGCCAGTTGCGATCCGTCGTGCGACCAGCGGGCGCTGCCTCCTTCGGCCAGCCACTCGCGGCCGGTGCCGTCGATGTTATGCACCCACACGCCAAACTTGTCCGTGCCGCCGTGGTGCCACGAGACAAGTTGCTTGTCGTCAGGCGACCAGTCGGGCAGCTCGCCTTCGCCCACCGCGGCCAGGTTGGAACCGTCGACGTTGACCACGTAGACCTTCATGGTCGCTCGCTCGTTTCCTTGCGAAACGCCAAAGGCGAGGCGCTTGCCATCGTGCGACCAGCGCGGTGAATTGTGGTGAGAGTGGCCCGGCACTTGCGCCACGAGCCGCTCCTTGGCGCCATCGCGTTGTACCACGTAGATGCCCGTATCTTGTGCGCGGGCGCTCGCCAAGGGCACGAGCAGCGTCAGCAGCGCCAGGCACGATTGCCCGAACATCCCGCGTGTCGACCAAATCAGTCGGCATGGCCCAATCGGGTAGCAGCCAAGCGCGTGCATCAATCACCTGTTCCGAGTGAAGTGGTACGCCGCCAGCAACAACCGTTCTGGCACGATTTTAGTGTAGCGCCTGCACACCGCTCGAGCAACGGACCGCTTGATACTGATTGGGTAGCGCGTAGGACCGAACGGTCAGGGCCGGCGATCTCGCGACCAGATGCCCACCTTCTCGTGCTGGGCCGTTTGCTGCGCTTTGCGAAAACGGCGCTTCATCGATTCGGCATAGTGAAAGTTCGGCTCCCAGCGGGCCAGGCCGGCGCGTAGCAATTCCTCATTCAGCAACCGATCGCCGACCCACACGTAAGCCAGGTAACGCTCGAAGCGATCGAGCCGCTCGCGGTCGAAAGTGAGCCGGGCCTGGCCGCCCGCAAGAAACTGCCGCGTGAAGGCCGCGGCCTCCGGCCCAAACGGTTCCACCGGGCTGTCGGGCTTCACGGATTCGGGAGCGTTCACGCCGATCAGCCGCACGCGATGATTGGCATCGACGATGATCGTGTCTCCATCGACGACGCGTAATACGCGATGCTGGCCTCCACGGAGTGCCGTCGTGGGAGCAGCCGGTTGGCTGGTCCACAGGCGGGCGGCGACGATGACCGCCAGCAGCAA
>CAZPED010000348.1:0-5018 GCA_964585335.1 uncultured Planctomycetaceae bacterium
CCAGGTTGGTCAGGTACGCCTCTTCCCAGCTCTCTTTGACCCGGGCAAAGGCCAGTTGCATGCTGCTGACGTGGGGCACGACCTCGAAGCGGTCTTTGCCCAGCTTGTCGCACAGGTAGCGGGCCACGCCGTAAAACAGCGGATCGCCCGAGGCCAGCACGACCAGCCGCTTGGGGCCGGCGGCGTTGATGCGGTCGAGCGTTTCGTCGAGGTTAGCGCCAATGACGATGCGCTGGGCCTTCAGCTTGGGCAGCTGGGCCAGCGTCGCTTCGGCGCCGGCCACCACCTCGGCTTGCTCGACTAGTTGCCTGGCCGGCGAGGTCACGCCTTCCAGTCCGTCGTCGCCGATCCCGATGATGTGAATCTTGGGAGTGCTCACCGTGTTTGGGCCCATCCTGGAGTCGCGTGCCGGAATAATCGTCTGGCGCCGGCCAGCAGCGCCAACTGGCCGGATTTTAGAACATCGGGCGCGCTAGGGAAAGCTCTTCGGCCCGGCGGCGAGTGGCCCTGCGGATGCCCAGCCTGCCCGAGCAATCATTCGCCGTAAAACGCCATGCTGGCGAAGCTGACGCACGAGCTGCCGTCGAGCTCGACCGCCTGGTCGTACTTCAGCAGTTCGCCCCGCGCGGGCCGCATGACTTCCAGCATGGTGTAAATGGGGGCCAGGCCGCAAATGCGGTCGCGATCCGCCCGGTCGGCCACGTGCATGAAAAACGCATTGGCGTCGGCGCGGCTGGCCGCCTCCAGCAATTTTTGGTCATCCTGCGCTTGTTCACGCAGGCGCTCGGGCGTCAAAAAGTCGCGATCGCCAAACCGCCGGCCAATGTGTGCCAGGTCGCCGGCGCCAATGTAGGCCACCTTGCCCGCATGGCCGGCAGCCGTTTTATGCATGGCCTGCACAAACGCCATCACCACCGGGTCGCTGGCGGGCAGGCGACGCGCGCGGACGAACTCGCCAAATGACCCAGCCAGCACCGGCACGACCTTGAACGGCCGCCGACCGGCCAGCAAGTATTGCAAAAAGACGACTTGAAACTCGAGGGAATGTTCCTGCCGATGAGCCAGTTCGTCGGAGTAGAGGTTTAGGTCCTTGCCGGCGGGCATCGCCGCCAGCGTGCTGGCCAGCCGGCCCACAAACTGGCGGTCGGTTTCGACGACGCCCAGCGGCGTCTCGAAGTGCTTCTTGCTCACCGAAAACGGGTTGCGGAGCGGGTTGTGCGCGGTGCCAAAAATGACGAACAGGTCGGCATCGCACTGCTCGATCAATCGCCGGTAGGCAAAGGCGAACGCCGGGCCGCCGCGCTGCAAATCAATGTGCGGGCTGAGTACGCCGCGCAGGGTCGACGCGGTCGAATCGCCTGGCATACCCGGGCCTTTTTCCGCGCTAAATAGTCCGGCCAGCTGGCTGCACAGCGCCTCGGGTTGGCTGGCGTAGGCGGCTCCCGCGTGCGCCGCCTGGCGCACCGGTGCGTTCAGGTATTGCTCGATGGCCAGCTTCCATTGTCGGCGGAACTCGGGCGTATCGAGCAGCAGCCGGTGGTCCAGATCAGCCACCAGTTGCTCGATGTCGGCCAGGTCGACCTCCTGACCAAACTGTTTTTGGTAGTCCGCCTGCAATTCACCGAGCGTGCGCGTGCCGGCCAGCAGCGGCGCCAGCGCCGCGGCCGCGTGCGGAATCATGATCGAACCGGAAAAGCCCTCGGGATCGCGCAGCGCGAAAGCGACCTGGCCGTCGGCCTGTTTGACCGGAATGCTGTCGACGCGGCGAAGGCGCGGTTGTTCGGGAAGGGACATCGTGTTTCCAGCAGCGCCAGTCTTGACCGGTCAGATCCGAATAAAAATCCGTTGGCGGTACAGCCACCAGCAAAACAGCCACATTGCCAGCAACACCCATAGGCGGTGCAAGAACGGCTGCCAGGGATTGCCCAGCAGTTCGAAGATCTGCTTGCCGAAGTGCGTTTGCAGCGTGCGGTCGAACCAGCCGTGACTCAGTTCTTCCAGCACGTACATCGTAATCGAATTCATGCCCACGACGATCAGCGGAAACGTCCACCAGCGGAACTTGAGGATGTCGACCACGCCGTAAAACGCCGCCAGAAACAGGCACGTCCAGCCGGTGCTGAACAGGGTCCAGCTGGGTGTCCAAATCCGCTTGACGATTGGGCACAGCCCGGTCGCATCGAGCAACTGGCCGCTGGCCAGCCCGGCAAGGCCCGCGGCCACCAACCACCAGAACTTGGCTTTCGGGGTGCGCTCGCTGCGTAGCAGTTCGCCGCAGAGCAGGCCAAAGATCATCGTGGCCAGCGAGGGAATGAAGCTCAGCGTGAGGTAGCCGCCGCCGTTGTAAACGAACGGCTTCTCGCGTGGGAAGAGGTTCAAGAACCATTGGTCGAAAGCCGCCGCCGGATTGGTGTTCTTGTTCCAGTGCGCGGCAATGCCGTCCAGTCCATACTGCTGAAACCAATCGGACGTAACGCCGACCGTCGCGCGGTCGAATTCGGCCGCTGGCAGCGGCCAGAGTAAAAACAGCAGCCAGTACCCAATCAAAATGCCAAAGGCAGCCGACCACTGCAGCCAGCGCGGTCGCCCCCAGAGTAGAAACAGAAACGTATAGCCGAGCCCGATCTGTGAGAGCACATCCTCGAACGTGAAGTAGGTCTGCGTCCGTCCGTCGGACCGCAAGAACACGCCCAGGAACGTTAAGATAAACGAGCGGACCAGGGCGTGGCGGAACATGCGTCCCCACGATTGGCCATGCGCCTCGCGGCTGGCGCACGAGTAGGCCATGGCCACGCCCACCATGAACATGAACGACGGTTGAATCAGGTCCCACAGGGCACAGCCCACCCACTGGGCATGTTCGAAATGGTACTCAACCAACTCCCAAAAGGGCGTGTCGTGGCCCGAGGTGCGCATCTTCTCAGCCACGCGGTGCAGCGCCAGCCCCCCAGAGGCCATGGCCAGCATGGTCAGGCCACGATAGGCATCGAGCGAGACGAGGCGTTCGGGGAGCGGTTTGCTGGCGGTGCTCATCGGGGGTAGTCGGCAAGTGGGCGGTAGTAGGTCGCCAAAGTCAGTTAGAGATTATGGGGATCGCCGTGGGACTGTAAACGCCGCCATCAGGCAAACTTGGGCATTTGCCGGTTGTGCCTGGCTAGTCCCAGCGGCTACCATTTGCCCCAGCCGACTGGCAATTGGCCGCTCGAACAGATTCGAGCCGGCGGAGCCAAGATCGGCCGGCTGGCCACGGACGCGGCATCGATTTTAGCGCCACTGCGCGCCTGCGGAGCAGGCCGCGCGAGCGCCGTTTGCCGGGGTCGCGTGCGATGGTTTCGGTTCTCATCACCGCCTTCGAGCCCTACGACCGCTGGTCGGCCAACTCCAGCTGGCTGACGCTTGTCAAGTTGACGCAAACGCTGCCCGCCGAGCCGGCGATCACCACGCGGCTGTACCCGGTCGATTTCGCGGCCGTGAAAGAAAAGCTGGCCCACGATCTGCGGGCAAACTACGACTACGCACTGCACCTGGGGCAGGCTCCGGGATCCACGCACGTGCAGCTCGAATCGATCGCGATTAACATCGGCGGTTCCAGCCGCCAATCGCCCGATCAGTTCCGCCAACTGGTCGATGGCGGACCAACGGCGTACCGCAGCCCGCTGCCCTTGGCCGAGTGGTCGGTGCAAATGCGCGAGATGCGAATTCCGGCGCAAGTCTCGTATCACGCCGGTACGTACCTTTGCAATGCGATGTTGTACTTCTCGTGTTACCTGGCCGAGCGAATGGCGCTGAAAACGCGAGCCGCTTTCGTGCACTTGCCGCTCGACCCCAGTCAGACGGCGCAGCAGGCGCCCGAACTGGCTTCGTTGCCGGCTGACGTATCGGCCGAGGCCCTGCGGGCGATCCTGACGGAACTAGCGCGGGGAATCTGACGGTCCGCGCTCGGTGGTGCCGATGCCCTGGGATGTGCCACTCAGCGTTTAGCGACTCTGCTGGGCGCCCAGGAATCCGCGGCGGGCTGCCAGGCACGTATGCCGGAACGTCTCGGGTCGCGACACGCCCGAGAGGCGGAAGGTTTCAATCTGGCCCTGTCGGAAAATCAATTCGCCGGCCGGGTACCATTCCTGGCCAGGCAGGACCTCGACTTCGATGGAATCGAAGCGGTCGAAGTCGACCCAGCGTTCGTCGGTGGGGGTCCAGCCACGCTGCACGATCACCCGCCGATTGGTCAGCTTGTAACGAGTCAGCACAAACGGCATCAGCGAGCCGGCAAACAATGCCAAGGCCAAGGGAATGAGCAGCAGCGCAAACAACTTGCCGAGCGTGAAGAATCCGATGCCAAGGCGAATGCCGCACAGCTGCCCCATCAGCCGGCCCGGCGCCGTGGCCGCCAGGGTCGGAAAGACGGTCATCACGGTCACTTCACGCGTTTCGGCAGGGGTGACGCCGGCAATCGGTTGGTTCATCGTGAGCATGGAATGGCGGGGGCGCGTGGCGGCAGGTTTTCCAGGTAAGAAACCGCCAAATTAGCAGACGCTGGCGACCCTTTCCAGGGCCGTGTGGACCGGAATTTTCGCAATCGGACCAGCCCCTTCGAATCGGCCCCGGAGGAGGTGGATTTTTCATAGCTTGCACGCGCCCGCCGGCTACAATCTCCGCGGCCGACAGCATGCTTTCCCAATTCGAGGAACCGCCCTCATGGAACCATCGAACCCGTACCGGGCGCCCGATGCCCCTCAGGCTCCCGTCATGACCAGTGGCGCCGCCACGGCCTCGCTGATCTTGGGCGTGCTATCGCTGGTTGCCTGGTGCGTGCCGATTATCGGCATTCCCCTGCAAATCACGGGATTGGTCTTGGGGCTGAAAAGCCGGCAGGCCGCCAACCGCAGTTCGGCAATCGCCGGAATCTGGCTGGCGTCGATCGGGTTGGTATTGTCGCTCGCCAATGCCGCACTAGGGGCCTGGATGGCGATCAGCGGGCGAATGTGACGTGCTCGATCGCACAGCCAAAAACGACCCCG
>CAZPED010000349.1:0-5017 GCA_964585335.1 uncultured Planctomycetaceae bacterium
CGCGTCGTTGACGAGTTCATCTACACGATCATGTGGGTGCTGGGCAAGCTGGGCGCGATTAGCGCTTGCGAGATGACCGTGGGAGCCGAGGTGACCGGTCCGCTACCGGTGCGCATCAAACTCGATTTCCCCGAAGGCAAACGCCCAGGTGGCGCCGTGCTCAAGCTTCCGATCGTGTCGGTCGACAACCGCGCGCAGGCGATCGCGCTGCTGTTCGAGCTGGCGCGGATCATTGGCTACGCCCGCTGCCTGGTCGTGCATAATGATCTGCGACAACTAACGCTCAAGCTGCTGCGCGCAGGTCACTCGGTAACGGACGACGATGACGACAAGCTTGACGACGAAGCGGATGAGGACGACGAGGACGGCACGGGCGATGACGACGAAGGCGATGAGCACGAGACGGAGCAGCTCGGCGAGCCAACGGCCGCTGACGGCTTGGGCCAGGTGTACGATGTGCCGGCCGCGGGGGCCGAGCAACCGATTCCGCTGGTGCGCCGAGAGTTTGTCGAACCGACCGATCCGGTGCCGGAGCTGGATCTGGACGTGCTGTGCGCCGAGGAGGCCGAAGCGCGGATCGTCGAGTGGGATCCACCGCGGCGAATGCGGTTTGCGCGCGACGCGGTAGCACGAAGCGTGGTGGTCGTGTCCGCGGTCGTGGCGGCGATTGCCGGGGCGATCGTCGGGGCGTGGCCATTTCACGAGTTCGTCGAATCGGCCGCCGCCGTGCCGCCCGGCCGCTGGGAAACAGGCGCGCTGGGAGCCGTGGTGGCCGCCTTCGTGGCCGGCTTTCTGGTGTGGGCGCTCAATCGGCCGCGCGAGGTGACGATCGACCTGCCCGCCGGCACGATCACCTGCCAGCAGGGAGACATTGCCCGGCAGTACGCCACCGGCCAGGTGTGCGAGGTGGTGCTGGCGGGCGAAAAGGACCAGAAGCCCGAAGGCACGCCGGGCGAGCGAATGCAGTATCGCTGTCGCATCGAACTGGGCGTGGCGCAGAGCGACGAATGGGTGTTCGATTCGGCCGCCTGGCAGCCAAAAAAGACCGGGCCTTACCGCCAACTGCTGCCGGTGGCCGTCGAACTGGCCCGCGCGCTCGACGTGCCATTTCGCTGGCAAGACTACGGCCAGCCGGGCAAGCTCGCCTGGCACCGCCGCACCGGCTGGAAGGAGCGAATCGTGCTGGCGGCCGTGGCGCTGTCGGTCGTGGGCTACGTGGCCAACCAGGCTGCCAGAACGAAGCAGTCGCGGGCAGTGGCCGAGGGGGGGCGGGCGACTGGGGCCGACGTCGCGATGATGAACGGCTACTCGATTCAAGATCACCTGGTGCTGGCCAACTACTGGCAAGTCAAGCTGACGAGCGAACAATACACCGAGGACCGGTTGCGCGCGGTGGTCGAGGCAATCAAGGACCTCGACCGCGTGGGTCTGGTGCTCGAAGACACCAAGGTCGACGATGCCGGCCTGGCCACGATTGGCCAGGCACGGCAATTGTTGCTGCTCGACCTGGCCAACACGAATGTCTCCAGCCAGGGGCTCGCGCAGCTGGCCGGTTTCGACGAGCTGGTGTATCTGAGCGTGGCGCTAACGATTGCCGGCGACGACTGGCTGGAAGGACTGCCGCCGCTAGCCAGCCTGCAATTCTTGAACCTGGCCACGACCAACGTGGGCGATCGCGGGCTGGACCAGCTGGTCAAGTTCCCCAAGCTCAAATGGGTAGCGCTCCATAACCTGCACGTCAGCGAGGCAGCCGTCGCGCGGCTGCGCGCCGCCCGGCCGGGACTGATCATCGTGCGGCAGTGATCGGCCGATCGCTAGCGCGGCCGTGCCGGCGCCGTGCGGCGTGGTGCGTCGCTCAGGCACTCGGCGATTGCCTCAACGGCCTTGCGAATTTGCTCTGGCGTGTGGTGGGCCGTGATGAAGAAGCGAATCCGCGAGGCTGCCTCGGGCACGGCCGGGTACAAGATCGGCTGGGCGTCGATGCCTTGTTCCAGCAATCGCTGGGAGATGGCCAGGCAGCGGGCCGAATCGCCGACAATGATCGGCACGATGGGCGTATCGCAGCTGGCGCCGGTGTTCAGGCCGTTGGCGTGTGCCAGGCTGAGAAACAGCGCGGCGTTTTCGCGCAAGCGTTGCACGCGCTGGGGATTCTGCCGCAGATAGCGCAGGGCCGTTAGCGCCGCGGCCGTGTTGGCCGGCGACGAGGCCGTGGCAAAGACCAGGGCCGGGGTAGTGTACTTCAAGTACTGGACGAGCGACTGCCGTCCGCCGATGTAGCCGCCGCCGCTGGCCAGCGCCTTGCTGATGGTGCCCATCCACAAGTCGCCCTCGGCGGGGTCGACGCCGAAATGCTCGCAAATGCCGCGACCCGTGGCGCCCAGCACGCCCAGCGAGTGCGCCTCGTCGACGTAGAGGAGCGCCTGGTGGCGGCGTTTGACCTCGACAAAGCGGGGCAGGTCCGGATAGTCGCCGTCCATGCTGTAAACGCCCTCGATGGCCACGACCACGCGGCGGTGCTGTCCGCGCACGTCGGCCAGCAGCCGGTCGAGAAACGCATAGTCGTTGTGAGGAAAGGCCCGCCGGCCGGCGCGCGACAACTGCGAGCCTTGCACGATGCTGTTATGCGCCAGCTCGTCGTACAGAATCAGATCGTCGGCGCCGAACAGGTGACCCAGAATCGAGGCATTGGTCCCATAGCCGCTGGGAATCACCACGGCGGCCTCGACGCCCAAAAACTCGGCCAGCTCACGGTCCAACTCGCTGAGCAGCGTGGTATCGCCCCCGACCAGCCGGCTGGCGGTGGCGCTCGTGCCGAAGTTGTCGATGGCTTGCCGCGCGGCGGTCGTGACCTGCGGGTGCGTCGACAGCCCGAGATAGTCGAAGCTCGTGTAACAAACGACTTGCCGGTCGCCGACCGTGGCCGACCCGTCGGCCGCGCTTTGCTTGGTGCGAAAGAACGGGTTGACCAGTCCCGCGTCGGCCGTGTCTTGCAAGCGCTTGGCGAATGCCAGGCATTCGGCGAATTGCCGCACGTCGCCGTGCTGGGCCAAGGCCGATTCGGCCAGAGGCGTCGGCGGGGTCGCCAGAGCCGGTGCTGGTGGCGCCGCGCGGTGGCAAACGGCCAGCCGCTCGATGACGCAGGCGACCAGGTCGCGGCAGGTCTCGATGTCGTACAGCGACTCCTCGGTAAAGCGGATGCCGAAGGTCGCCTCGATGCTGTTGACCACCTCCATCCGCGCCAGCGAATCGAGCCCCAATTCGTGCAGGGGGCTGTCGACGTCGAGCGCGGCATGCTGCTCGGCGGTGACCGCGCGGCGGGCGTGTTCGAGCACGCTGGCGGTGACGGCGGCATGGTCGAACTCGACCGGGACGGTATCGGCGGCCATTGATGTTCCTCTCTCGCGGTCAGCCGCGCGGCATTCGAACCATCGAGCGCGTGCGCCTGGACCGCCTGTTCGCGTTTTGCAGTCGCACTGAGTCGGCACAAACTCGCGCGGCAAATCACCTCCCGCGCCAGCATGCCTGCTCAGGGCCAGACGATTGCGCAAGCGCGCCAATTGCCTGGGCGACCTTGATTACCATCGCCTAGCGTGTTGCCCTCTTTTCGCGGGGCAGAGCGCCACCGCTTGGCGGCGCGTCCGTCACATTGCCCGCCGAAGTGATCGTTGACGCCAGCTGTCGCGGTCAGCCGACGCATGCCGCGGCCGTCCTGCCTTGGCCAGAAGGAATCGTGAAAAAAGACGGACGGCCAAAGTGGAAGCCGGTCCTCCATGCTAAACGACCGCCCGGCGATGGAGTCACTATAGGCGAGTGCGCCGAGGCCCGTCAAACGACCGCGCCGGCAGCGGGTCACTTAGTGCGGCAGCAGTTTGACTTTAGAAAGTAATATTGCAGCGCCGTCCCGCGGCGCTGACCAGCCGTGCTAGCAACAGCGTGGCGTGGGATCGGCCGCGCCGGGCAGCGGCAGCCGGCTTAGTCGGCCGTTACGCTGCGGACGAATTCGACGATTTGCGTGCCGGCCGTGTCGCGGTTGGTGCCCAGGTCGGCGGCCAGCGTGGCGTGGTCCTTGCCCTCGATGAAGGCCAGCTCGGCGCGGCCACCGGCGGCTTGCAGCCGGTCGGCAAAGGCCTTGGCCTGCGTATAGTTGACCGACTCGGGATTGACGTAGGTGAGCAAAAAGGCCGGCGTGTCGGCGCCTGGACGCAGGTGACGGATGGGCGACGCGTCGGCGAGCACCGTGCGGTCGGGTCCGAAGGCGCGGGTGTACGCGGCGGCAACTGTCTCTTCGCCGTTCTTGATCCGCTCTTCCAGGTCGAAGCCGGAACCGTCGAGCGAAATGGCCCCTTTGAGATCCGAGAGCCTGAGCCCCTGCTTGCCCAGGGGGCCGGGATGCGTGGCCACGAGCGAGGCCAGGTGCGCTCCGGCCGAGTGGCCCATCACCACGAGCTTGTGCGGGTTGCCGCCGAAGCGGGCAATGTTGGCCCGCACCCAGGCAATGCCCGCGGCCACGTCGTTCACGTGGGCCGGGTACTTCACTTCGGGCGACAGCCGGTAGTTGACCGCCACGAACACCAGGCCGCTGTCGTTGAAGATCTTGGGCTGCGCGCCCACTTCGCGCTTATCGCCGCGCGACCAGCCGCCGCCGTGCACGTAAATGAGTACCGGCAGCGATTTGGCGCCTTCTGGGGCGTAGATGTCGAGCGTTTGCAGCTCGGCGCCGGTGCCGGTCGGCGGTCCGTACGGCACGTCGCGGGTAACGACCGTTCCCGGCGCCACTTCGAAGACCGCGTTGTTGTACGGTTTGGTGCGGTCGGGCACTTCGTTTTCGTTGATCTTGGCTTGCTGCGCCGCGGCCGGAGCCATAGCGGCCAGCATCCCAACGCCGAACAACGTGAGCCAGACTCCCAACCGTGAACCGAGTCGCGCAGCCATCGGGCACCTCGACGGGGTGAGGGGATCGGTCAAATCGGGGGCAAATCTACAACCGCGTGAAAGGGTTGGCAAGCAGCGGCGATAT
>CAZPED010000350.1:0-4985 GCA_964585335.1 uncultured Planctomycetaceae bacterium
GAATCTCGACCCGCTCGGCCAGCGGCCGCACCGCCGCGTCATCGGCCGCCTGCACGCTACTTGCCGCCGCCGCGCCGAGCACCAAGGCCACGCCGCACGCGAAGCTTACCGACCACGCCGCCCAATTCCACCCAGCCCGTGTCATGATTCACGTCTCCCCGCCAGACGCTCGAGAAAGTCCGCCACCGCCGCCGCCTGCTTCCCCGGTCCGTCCGCCCGCCGCCGTGCCCATTCCGCAAAGCGCAGCTTAATCGCCTGCACCAGGTCAGGCAACGTGGCGGGGCAGGGGAGTGTGAGCTTGGCTGTGGCTACCTGGCAGTTTGGTTTCCCGCCCCCAATGCTCAACACGCCGTTAGCCCCTGGTTGTGGGTACAATGTGAATTGGTCGCCAAGTGAACTTAATGAACGGGACAGATCTCGGACGGACCGGCTCGGGTCATGATCAAACGCGTCCTGCTGATTCTGGCCGCCTTGCTCGTGTTCAAGGTCACGCTCACAGTGGTCCTCGGCTATCGCGACTATTTTCCTCCCAACTTTCAGACCGACTTCTTGGCCGGACGCCAAGCGTACTTCTTCGGCCCTTACGCGGTCGCGTTCTACGTCCATCTCTGTTCTGGGCCAATCTCGCTGTTGTTCGGGCTGCTGTTGATCAGCGATGCGGTCCGAGCTCGTTTCCCGCTTTGGCACCGCCGGCTGGGCAAAGTGCAAGTGGCCCAGATCTTGTTGCTGATTACGCCCAGCGGGCTGTGGATGGCATTGCATGCCCATTCCGGCTGGATCGCCGCGGCGGGATTTGCAGGGCTGGCCTTGGCCACCGCCACCTGCACGGTCATTGGCTGGCGGCTGGCCGTGCTGCGGCGGTTTGCCGCTCACCGCCGCTGGATGCAGCGCTGTTTCGTGCTGCTCTGCTCGGCCATCGTCATTCGCCTCGTCGGCGGTCTGACCGCCGTCGCCGGCTTCTCGGCGGACTGGTACTATCCGCTGATGGCCTGGGCCTGTTGGCTGGCGCCGCTGGCCATCTACGAACTCGCGGTGCGGCTAATGCCGGTACTGCCGCGGCTGGCGACGGCCCGTCACTCGAGCCCCTCTTTGAGTACCGCATCGTCGTTGCCAGCGATCGAAATCATCGCCCGCCGCAGCCCGGCCGACAGTTCGTCGCTCCACTGCAAGAAGCTGACGTGGCCATCGGCGAATGCCGCGTGCGAGCCGCCTGCGTGATCGAATTTCGAACCCGGTCCCAGCGATAAGACGAGGCTCTCGTCGGCATCCACCGGCGCCATCCACTCCACCGCGTGATCCTCATCGACTTCGATGACTAGCAATGTCGATGCGGTGCGGTCGGTAATGTCGGCCAATTTGCGCGGCTCCGCGGCCCGCAAGTAGCTATCCGGCGTTACCACGGCCAGGTACGTCGTGTGGCTATCTGGCCCTTGAAGCGATGGGCAAAGATAGGCGTCGACATACGCCTGGCGAGCATCGGCGTTCACCGGATCATCCCAAGCTTTGCTCAGGTCGATCGAGTCGTAGAGCGGGCCTTCTGCCAGATAGGGCAGGATCAGCGTCCGCCAACTGTGCAGCGGCCGGCCCTCGGCGTCGACCGTATACGCCGGCGGCAGCACGCCGTATTCGGCTTCGTAGTTGCGCAGCGCCAGCGCAATTTGTTTCATGTTTAACTGGCACGAATTGCGACGCCCCGCTTCTGGTACAGACCGCACGTTAGGTAACAGCATTGCTCCTAACAAGAGCAGGACGGCCAACCCTGCCAATGCCATCAGCGCGATCGACAACCAGCTACGCGGCGGTGCCGACGAAGTATCCGCGGATGGCTGATTGGAATGTGAGGTCTCGTCCATCGACGCGCCTCCGATGTTTGAATCTCGCAGCCCCGCTGCCCGTTGCCGCTGGCTGACCCGCGCCGCGGATTCGCCTGGCGGCTACACCTTCCACTGCCCGGCCAGCAGTTTGACCGCCTCGCGGATCCGCTTCATGTCGGCCTGCGCGCCTACCGCTTGCTCGCAGGGGATGTCCGCGCTCGACTTGTCCACTCCGTACAAGTGACGAATCACCGCGCCGCCGGTTGCCGCCCACAGCAGCAACTCGGCGTGCCGATCGGCTTGGCGAACGAGTTTGTGGGCCCGCAGGTACGACGCCAACGACTGGCAGGCGCCCGCGTAGAGCGTGTCGTAAACAGCGCGGGCCATCGCCGGCGATCGCCCGGCGGCCGCCAGCGTCACGCGCTGATAGCCAACCGCGTCCCGCCAGCACACCAGCTCGACGAACCGGCCGCAGAACAAGGCCACCGCCTCGACCGGGTCGGCCGCATAGTCCTCGGGGCCGCGCAGCATGCCCTGGAACTTTTCCTTGATGAAGGCGACGACGGCCGCCAGTAGCTCGTCCTTCGACTTAAAGTGGGCGTAGACCGTCGGTTTGGTCGTGCCCGCCCGGGCGGCAATATCGTCCATGCTGGCCTCGTCGAGCCCCTTTTCCAGCATCTCGAGTTTGGCAGCCCAAATGATCCGCTCGCGCCGCTCGTCGCGGGAGAGAGACCGGTATTGCGGTTCGCCACAAGCCACGCGGAACCTCACCTTAACTTGACGGTAAAGTAAACAATTAGTAGGATACCCTGCGCCACGAGTCAATCTTAGCAGGCCTAAGCCCGTAAATGGCCAGATTCTGATTCGTCGCGGGCCTCTGGCCACCGCCACCCGCCCGGTGCGTCTCGTAGCGGTTCGTCGACCTGCTCTCGTTTCAGGAGGATTCGCAGATGAGTGCTCTATCCAGTGAATCGGCCCCCGTCGCAGGGCCGCGCCCGCTGCGAATTTGGCCGGCCCTGGCGCTACTGGCCCTGTTGGCCGTGGCCAAGGCTTCGACCTGGCTGACCGAGGAATTCTCGTTTGGCCTGTTCATGTTCGCCGTCTATGCGCCGCTGGTCGCCGCCGTCGGCATCCTGCTCTGGTGGAGCTTGGCCAGCCGGGCCACGGGCCGCGAACGCTGGCTCGGTCCGCTCGGCGTGATCCTCGTCGCCGTCGCTGCCTATCTGCTGGCCGACCCGTCGATCAAGGGCATGGGCTTTTTGTTTTTCGTCATGCCGACCGGCGTGGCCCTCGTTGGCGTGGCGCTCGTCGGTTTCGGCCGCGCCCTGCCGGCGCTGCGCATCAGCGCCGCCATCCTCGCCGCCGCGATCGGTTTCATGGGCTGGGACTTGCTGCGCAACGACGGCATCTGGGGCGATTTCCGCACGTCGCTCCACTGGCGCTGGGAGCCCACCGCCGAGGAAACATTCCTGGCCAGCATCCAGCAGCAGCCTGCGCCCGCCTCGGCCGCCAGCGAAGCGTCGGCCGCCGACGAAGCGCCTGAAACCATCGAATGGTCCGACTTCCGTGGTCCACGCCGCGACGGGGCCGTGCCCGGCGTGGTGCTCGACACCGATTGGCAAGCGCATCCTCCCCAGGAACTCTGGCGCCGCAAGGTGGGCCCCGGCTGGTCGTCGTTCGTCGTTGCCGGTCACTCGCTCTACACCCAGGAGCAGCGCGGCGATACCGAAGTCATCGCCTGCTACAACGCAGATACCGGCGCCCAGCAGTGGATTCACGAGTCGCCGGCCCGCTTCTGGGAATCCGTCGCCGGACCCGGCCCTCGGGCCACGCCCACGCTCAGTGGCGGGCGGCTGTATGCCGTGGGCGCGACCGGCCTGGTGCACTGCTTGAATCCCTCGACCGGCGCCGTCATCTGGCAGCGCGACCTCGAGAAAGACGCCCAGCGCAAGCCGCTCACCTGGGGCTACTCGTCGTCGCCCTTGGTCGTCGGCGACACCGTGATCGTTTATGCCGGCGGCGAGGACGATAAAGGCGTGTTCGCGTATGACATCGCTTCGGGCGAGCCGCGCTGGCAGGCGCCCGCCGGCGATCACAGCTACAGCTCGCCGCAGCTCGCCTCGGTGGCCGGGCACGACTGGGTGCTGATGCTCACCAATGCCGGCCTCAGCGCGATCGATCCGGCCAAAGGCACCGTCGCCTGGATGTACGAGTGGAAGTACAACGGCTATCGCACCCTGCAGCCCCTGGTGGTCGAAGGGTCGAGCGTGCTGCTCGGCACCGGCATGGGCACCGGCACTCGCCGCGTCGACGTGACGCTGGCCGACTCGGGCCCGCAGATCAAAGACCGCTGGACGTCGCTGGAAATGAAGCCCGACTTCAACGACTACGTGGCCCACAAGGGCTGCCTGTACGGCTTCGATCACAATATATTCGCCTGCATCGACCTGGAAACCGGCAAGCGTCTGTGGAAGAAGGGGCGCTATGGCAACGGCCAGGTGCTGCTGCTGCCCGAGGCCGACCAGCTGCTAGTGCTCACCGAGACGGGCGAAGTCGTCGTGTTGCGCGCCAATCCCAAGAACCTGGAAGAGCTGGCCCGCAAGAAGGTGCTCAGCGACAAGACCTGGAATCATCCCGTGCTGGTCCGCAACCGGCTGTACGTTCGCAACGGCGAAGAAGCCGTCTGCCTGGAAGTGCCGCTAGCGCCGGCAGCTTCCGTGCCCGAGCCCTCGCAGTCGACCGCGAAGTAGTTTTTGAGGAAATGCGATTAGCGAGAGGCCCGGTGACCGTTGCGATGCCCGCGGCCAGCTGCGCCGCTCGGCGGCGCCGGTAATGCCTGTCTTGTCGCCTTGCCGCGCCAGATCGTGGCCGGCTTTATCGTCGCCAAAAATGGTCGCAGACTACTGGCCGGATGAATGTCACCGGCGAACTGCGACCCTCCAAGCCGATCGCCGCGGCAGCCCGATGAAAAGCTGCTCTGGTCCGAGTTCTCGCGGACAGGCCGTCTCGGCAGGAGCGCCGGCGACGCGTCCGGCAATTCGCCCATGCCAGAACGCCCGGCAGTCGTTATGCTGTAGCGAACCGGCCGGATGGCGAAACTGGCAGACGCACGGGACTTAAAATCCCGTGGAGGGAAACCTCCGTGCGGGTTCGATCCCCGCTCCGGCCACT
>CAZPED010000351.1:0-4971 GCA_964585335.1 uncultured Planctomycetaceae bacterium
CATCTAGCGGTCATCATTCGATTCTGTCCTCGCTAGCGTTGGTTCGTCGGTAAAAGCGCAGTTGCCGCGCCGGTTTTCGGTGGACGGACTGTGGTTCGTCTTCCTGGCATGTTCGGCGTCATGAGAACGTGCTGTCTGTTGCCAGCTCGTGGCAATCGCGAACTTGAACGGTCTGGGAGCAAGCCAGGCAATTCCGCTGAGCAAGGAGAACGTCATGGCGTTGGCCACGCGCACCGTATCGATCAATCCTGCCTTTCTGCAGGAAATCAAGGACGACCACCACGAGCTTCGGCAGCTGATGCACCACACCGCGGCGATGCTGAACCGGCCGCAATGGATGTCTACCGAGCTCGAGCGCTTGGCCGAACTGTGTACGAAGCTGCGCGATCAGCTGGCGATGCACTTTTCGCTGGAAGAGGCCTACGGCTACTTCGAGGATGCGGTGGCCACGGCGCCACACCTGAGCCGCAGGGCCGAGCAATTGCGGGGGCAGCACTTCGAGTTGTTCTCGCACTTTTGCAATCTCGTGGAAATCGCCGAACGGCTTCGCTACGAAGGGGCCAACGAAAGTGTGCTCCGCCGGCTCACCGACGGCTATCGCGACTTTGCCATGCGGCTGTACGAGCACGAGGCCAACGAGTCGGAGCTGATCTTGCAGGCCGTGAACGACGACATCGGGGCCGGCGACTGACGATCGGCCGCCAGGCTGCGAAAACGCGGCGGCGAAAGATCGTTTTTGGCAGGCAAAAGCTCTCGCGGCCAGTGGCGCGGAGTCGTTGCGTCGCTCCTTTCAGGCGACTATTCTGGCAGCCTACCCCCAAAGGTTCCCGGCGCCGGGGGTAATGCCATCCCGCCTTACCCACCCGCCCAGGAGTGCCTGCTTGCCATGATCACCCGCCAAGTCACCCGCCGTCGTTTTGTGCAAACCTTGGCCGCGGCTGGCGCCGCTGGTCCTGCGCTGCTCGGTTCGCTCAAGCAGACGCGGGCCGCGGCCAACGAGCGGCTGACCCTCGGCATGATTGGCGTCGGCACCATGGGCCGTTCGCACCTCGACCGTTTCCTGGGATACGGCGATGCGCAGATCGTGGCCGTTTGCGACGTCGTGGCCGAGCGCCGAGAGCATGCTCGCCAGCGCGTCAACGATCATTACGCCAAGCAGTCGGGGCAGGGGAGCTATCAAGGTTGCCAGGAGTTTCTCGACTTCCGGCAGCTGCTGGCCCTCGACGGGCTCGACGCTGTCGTGATTGCCACGCCCGACCACTGGCACACGATTCCTTCGATTCTGGCCGCTCGCGCCAAGAAGGACATCTACTGCGAAAAGCCGCTCACGCTGACCATCGGCGAGGGGCGGCGGCTGGTCAACGAAGTTCGAGCCAACCAGGTTGTCTTTCAGACCGGCAGCCAGCAGCGCAGCGAGTTCGGCGGCGTGTTTCGCACCGCGGCCGAGTTGATTCGCAACGGGCGGATCGGCAAGGTCAAAACGGTTCGCGTGGGCGTCGGCGGTCCGCCGGTGCCGTGCGATCTGCCCACCGAGGAGGTTCCCTCGGGCACCGACTGGAACCTGTGGCTGGGCCCCGCGCCGTGGCGGGGTTACAACGAAATTCTGTGCCCCAAGGGCGTGCACAAACACTTTCCGGCATTTCGCAACTACCGCGAGTACGCAGGCGGCGGGTTGGCCGACATGGGGGCCCATCATTTCGACATCGCCCAGTGGGCGCTCGACATGGACTCGAGCGGGCCAGTGAAAATCGAGCCACCAGCGGGCGACGCTACCAGCGGGCTGAAGTTTACTTATGCCAACGGCGTCGAGATGTTCCACGGCGGCCCAAGCGGCTGCACCTTCGAGGGCGAGCTGGGCACAATCTATGTTGACCGCGGCAAACTGGAAAGCACGCCCGGCGACATCCTGACCACACCGCTGGGGGCCAACGACCTGCGGCTTTACCACGCTGACGATCACGGCCGCAACTGGCTCGATTCGATCAAGAGCCGCAAGCTGCCGATTTGCGACGTCGAGATCGGCCATCGCTCGGCCACGGTCTGCCACCTGGCCAATCTTGGCTATCAATTGCGGCGGGCGCTGAATTGGGATCCCCAGCAAGAACGGTTCGCCGGCGACGACGAGGCCAACGGCCTGATCGTGCGGACGCCGCGCGACCCCTGGAAAATCTAACCATTCACCGCGTCTTGTCCTTTCTCAACGAGTTTGTCATCCATCCACCAGGAGTTATCTACCATGCGTGGTCATGTGCTGTGTGTATTAGCGATCGGCTTTACCGCGTCGCTGGCGCCCCGTGGGCTGGCCGCCGATTTTCCGCGTGAGAAGTTCGACGACGCCGGGTTCGTCTCGATTTTCGATGGCAAGTCGCTCGCCGGCTGGCATCCTAGCGCCCAGTCGGGGCACAGCCGCGCCAGCAAGAATAAGAGCGCCGGCCGCTGGGTCGTCGAAGACGGCGCCATCATCGGCAGCCAGGACATTCCGGGCAACGGCGGCATCATCATCACCGACAAGCCGTACGGCGATTTCGAAGTCGTGCTCGAAATGAACAACGACTTCGTGCCCGACAGCGGACTGTTCCTGCGGAGCACCGAGCGCGGCCAGGCCTATCAGTACATGATCGACTACCACGCCAACGGCAACCTGGCCGGCGTCTACGGCGAGGGGCTGAGCGGCGGCATCCATCAACGTAACTTCGACTTCACCGACAAGGTCACCGAGATCAAGCCGCACGAGTCGAAGTTCCCGCTGCCGATCAAGCCGGCCGACTGGCCCGAGTTCTGGAAGCATGGCCAGTGGAACGAGCTGCGAGCGCGGATCGTCGGCAACCCGCCCACGATTACCACGTGGATCAACGGCGTGCGGTTCATGGAATTTACCGATAGCGAGAAGCGGCACCCGGACCAGGGCGGCATCGCCCTGCAAGTCCACGGCGGCGGTGGCGATTTGACGAAGAGCTACGTGCGCTACCGCAACGTTCGCGTGAAGGATTTGAGCGCGAAGTAGCTAGCGTGCCGGACTTGCCGCCGGCGTTGAGGTTGCCGGCGGTGTAAGTTTTCTAAAAAACTGATTTGCCGTGACATCAAATCGAGGGCGCTTGGCCGACGCTGCCAGCCAGCAGCGCGCGGCCGAGCGCCCCGTTTTTTTCGCCTGTCACCGCGAATGGCCACGTAGCGCGCCGGCTCGCGTCATTTGGCACGCCGGCTGCAATAGTCTGTTTGCCAGTAATACACCCTGACGAGCCGCCCCGAAAAGGACGACTCCGGTCTTTCCTGGCGAAGGAGTTTGCCATGCGACGGATTCTGCTGACGTTGGTTGGATTGGCGATGGTCTTGGGCATGGGAGGCACGGCGCTGGCGGGCGGACCTCACGGACACGGACACCATCATCACGGCTACTACGGTCGCCCTGGCTACTACGGTTACTACCGGCCGTTTTACAGCCCGCCGGTGGTCGTGGCGCGTCCGGTGGTGCCGGCTTACCCGTATCCGTACCCAGTGCCGGCCTACGGCTACCCGTACCAGCCGAACCTGGGCTTTGGCGTGGCGGGCCGCAACTTTTCGTTCTTTTACAACCAATAGTCGCGGCGCGTCCGCACCAGGAATCGCAAAAAAAACGCCGGACCGACGCGATGTCGGTCCGGCGTGTTCGTTTACCGAGCGGTGCGGCGGTGTTAGTTCGTGGCCTGGGCAGTCGCCGGGGCGGCCAGATACTTGTCGAACCAATCGGCAATCGTCTTGAAATCGACGAGGATGGTCGGCCAGCCATGTCCGCCGCCCTTCTTGACGACGAGTTCACAGGGCACGCCGGCCTCCTTGAACTTCTCCATGATCACCTCCGACTGCTGCAACGGCACCAGCTTGTCGGCGTCGCCGTGAATGATCAAGGTCGGCGCGTCGTCCTTCGTCACGTGGTAGATCGGTGACATCGCCTTGCAAATCTGCTCGCGCGTCGTCAGATCGACCGGCTTGAACATCTTGGTCACGGGGTCGTGCTCGTGAAAGTCGAACGGGGCCTTGAATTGATGTTCGGGCTCGATACCCAGCGACTTCACGCCAGGCTTGCCATAGTTCAAAAAGTCGGTCGGCGGAAAGAAGCAGGCCACGGCTTGCACGCGGCTGGAAACGCGGTCGACCGGATCCTTGGCCTTTTCATCGCCCTGCGAGGAATCGCAGCCGAGCATCAGCGAGAGATGCCCGCCGGCCGAGGCGCCACTAATGCCGATGCGGTTCGGGTCGATCTTGTAGTCGGCCGCGTGATAACGAATGAAGCGTACGGCTCGATTGATGTCGGCCACGCATTCGGGAATCGTGAACTTGGGCTGGCTGCCGTGCACCACGGCAAACACGGTGTAGCCGTGCTTGAGCAGCTCGGCGGCAAAGATCGGCTGAATGTTGTCGTGCGTCGATACCCAGCCGCCACTAATGCAAATGATGACCGCGGCGCCGTTGGCGTGCTCCTTGGGCGTGAACACGTCCATCGTCAACACGGTGCCATACTTGCGCCCGTAAATCACGTCGCGCTCGCGCGTCCAGGTTTCCTCGCCCCGCGCGTCGGCAACGCAAAGCGCGATCGCCCACAGGCCAAACAGTGCCAAGCCAAAACATCGGATCATGGTCGAGAGTTCCTTGGAAGGACGCAGGGTGATGGTGTGTGTCGGGCCGGGGAGCCTGACCGACGAATTGCCGAGGTGGCAACGCTCGGGGGCAGTCCGGGAGGTTGCCCTTAGCCGGCGGCGCGGGCTCCGGTCATTCACCAGTTTACCCAGCCCAGGGGCCACCGCAAATCGCGCGGCCAGTAGCTGTTTGATCGGCCAAAAGCTAGCGAGTTTCAGCCCCCCAGCAGTTCGGCCCGGATGTCGGCCAGGGCCGGGAACTCGCGGCGATAAGCGTCCAGCGGCGCTCGCTCCACGTCCACCGACAGCACCTGGGGAGCCGAGCCTGCCTCGGCCAAGGTTTCGCCCCGGGGGCCGA
>CAZPED010000352.1:0-4932 GCA_964585335.1 uncultured Planctomycetaceae bacterium
CGCGGGCGTGAGCGCGCCCAACGGCGCCGCGCCCAGGCCGGCGCCCAAATCCTCTTCGAGCAGTCCGCCCATGGCGGGCTCTTCCTCGCTAATTCCGCTGACGCCGGGGGCCGGTTCATCAAACTCCACGTCGCCTTCGAGCGCAATGACTTGCGAGCCGCTGTCCGATTCTTCCTCCGCGGCTTCCTCGAGCGGAGTGAGCAGAAAATCGTCGTCCGATTCGGGTGGCGCCGCGGCGGCTGGCTTGGCCGGCTTCTTCGCAGCCGCCTTGGGCGCGGGCTCGTCGGCCACGAGCATGTCGTCTTCGCCCAGTTCGAGCGATTCGACCGCCGAGCCGCCCAGCTCGAGCGGCGCCGATTCGAGCGACAGACCGCTATCGGCCGGATTGAGCAGCGAAATGCCGCTGTCGCCGGTGCGCGACAAGTCGCCGTGCGAGCTGCCGCCCAGCACCAGATCGTCGTCCAGGTCGCCCACCAGGTCGATGGCCGATCCGCCGGCGGCGTCGCTGCCGGCTTCGCCGAGCGAGAGTTCCTCGTCGCCGCCAAAGGCCAGCCCCGAGCCTTCGAGCTTGAGCGCATCGGAGCCCATGGCGATTTCGCTGCCGCCCAGCGGCGCGGCCAGGTCGCCCACGGCGTGCGACGAAATGCCGCTGTCGGCCGCGCTGGGCATTTCGAGGTCGAGCGTGTCGAGATCGTCGAACATGGGGCTCACGCCCGAGCCGCCGGCCAGCACGTCGCTGCCGCCGCCCTTGGGTTCGCCCAGAATGGCCGAGTCGAGGTGAATGTCGCTGTCGTTTTTCGGGACGGCCAGCTGGATGTCGCTATCCATGGCGTCCTTGGGCGTGGAACGACCGCCGATGATCGTGCTCGAAGTGCTCTCGTCGGACTGGCCCAGCTCGACCTCGCTGAGCAGGATCGAATCGGGATCCTCGTCCAGCTCGGCGAATTCGCCTTCCTGCTCGACCGAGTCGCGATCGGCGATCAGTCGTTCAACGTCCTCGGGCTTGAACTTCCAACTGCCGCCATCGCGGTAGCCGTAGATCTTTTGCCGCTCGCGCATTTCGTTGAGGGTTTCGGGAGCGACCCCGAGCATTTGAGCGGCTTCTTCGAGTCCGACGAACTTGCGAGCCATGTCGAAAAACTCCCTCCGCGCCTCGGCGGGCACTGGCCGTCGAGGTCGCCGCGGCCGGTCGAAGGCATCGAGCGGCGCGCGAGACTGGTTGACTATTTTTGCTCCACCAGCGCGCGAATCTCGCGCGGCAGCGGGCTGGTGCCGTTGAATTCCATCATCTGCAAGTCCCAGTGGATGTTGCGAACGCTCTTCAGCACCACTTCGCCGCTGGTCAGATCGACGTGATACACGCTCATGACGTGCATCTGCGGGTCGATAACCGTGATTTGCTGACGCTGTTCGCCGACCATGACCGACAGGGCGATCAGCCCGCCGTCGGGCTTGGACCCCGCCGGTTCGGCGCGTTGGGCCAATCCTACGCTGGGCGCTAGCGCCGAGACCGTCATGGCCAACACCAGACTTGCCACTACCGACGCACCAACGACCGCAATCCTCATAAGTCACCTTCCAACTTAGGAGTTTGGTAATTCGCGGGGCGTCAAAACTCATTCTACAAGCCCCGTTTTCCAATTCAACTTAAATCCACACGACGCCAGAACGGTTTCGGGTCCACGGCTACGGGTTTTAACGGCCCCCAACCACTGGCCGAGCCAAATTTCCCGAGCTTTTTGCCGTCGCTGGTCCGGCTCGCGTTCTTTCGTGGCAGCAGGCTCCAGACCAGTAGGCGGCAGCCCGCCGCAGGGGCAGGCGTAGGCGTAGGCGTGGCAGTCTGGCAGCGGGCAAGTCCGAACGGACGACGGCGAAAAGGCTTGAGGGCGCGGGAGTTTAGTGCTGGGGGCAACGTGGCACAAGGTCAAGCGCGCGCCGGGCCACGCCGTTGCCGCCGGCAGCCTGTGGGGCCACTCCCCGCGCTTGAGCCGGGGGCCTACAATGAGCGATCACCCGCCAGGCGTTTGCGACCGCTGATCCTCCAGGGCCCGCCGTGAATCGATCGACCCAACCTCCCGTGGCCGTGTTGTTTAGCGGTGGGCTGGACAGTGCCATTTTGCTTGCGCACCTGCTCGGACAGGGACGCTCGGTGCAGCCGCTCTACGTCGATTGCGAGCTGTACTGGCAAGATGTCGAGGAGCGCTATGCCCGACGATTTCTCGCAGCGCTGGCAGCCCCCTTGCTAGCAGAGCTGGTGGTGCTGCGGCTGCCGCTGGCAGATTTGTACGACGACCACTGGAGCATCACCGGCCGCCAGGTGCCCAGCGCCAGCCAGCCCGATGAGAGCGTGTATCTGCCGGGACGCAACCCGTTGCTGCTGGTCAAGGCGCATGTCTGGTGCGGTTTGCATGGCGTCGGCCAATTGGCCCTGGGGGCCTTACGGACCAATCCGTTCACCGATGCCACGGACGGGTTTTTCCGCCAGTTCGAATCGGCCATGGACCAGGCCGTGGCGCACGAGGTGCAGTTGGTTCGTCCGCTGGCCGAGCTCGACAAGCGGCAAGTGATGGAACTGGGCCGCGGAGCGCCGCTAGAGTGGACTTTTTCCTGTTTGGCGCCGGTCGAAGGCCGGCACTGCGGCCAGTGCAACAAGTGCGCTGAGCGCCGCGCGGCCTTTCGCCTGGCGGGCCTGGCCGACCCGACGTCGTACGTACACCCCCGGCCTTCGCTGGCAAACTAGGTTCGGAGAGCACAGCGCATGTTTCGAGTCACGCGCGAAATCGACTTTTGCTACGGCCACCGCCTGCTCAACTACGAGGGCAAGTGCAAGCACTTGCACGGACACAATGGCCGGGCAGTGATCACGATCGAGTCGGAGACGCTCGACGAGCGCGGCATGGTGCTCGATTTTTCCGACATCAAGCGGGTCGTGAGCAACTGGATCGATGAGAACCTCGATCACCGGATGATTCTGTGCCGCGACGATCCGGCGCGGGCATCGCTCGAGCAGTTGGGAGAACCGCTGTTTCTGGTCGACGAGAATCCGACGGCCGAGAACATCGCCAAGCTGATCTTCGATTTTACGAAAAGCCAGGGGTTTCCCATCGTCGAAGTGCGGCTGTGGGAAACGCCGCGCTGCTTTGCCACGTACGCGGCCAGCTGATCGTCGGCCCGCCGGATCGACCGGCAAATGGCAGCGTGGAAAAACAAAAACAGTCCGGGAGACCCGCCCGAGCGGGCCGTCACCGGACTGTTAGGTTCCCCCCTGGGAATAATCGTGTTGCCGACGTGGCGGACGGTCGTGGCTTGTTGTTTCCGCTGGCCGCCTGGCTCGGTTTTGAGCGACCAGTGGCTGACCTGCTGGCGGTGAAAAATGTATCGGTTAGGATTTGCCATCCGCTTTGGCAAAATTTTCCGGATCGTGAATTGGCGCGGCCTCGCCGCGTGGCCCCGCGCGCGTCGTTCGCCGGCGCAGCGCCTGCTGAAAGCACTGCTAGCAAGTCGCCAGGGGCCCCCGCGCGGCCGCCGGTCTGGCGAGTTTCCCTCACAAACTGTAGCGTTTACGCCGATTTTAGGGCTAAGCAACCGACGGATTGCGCTCCCAGTGCGCGCATCCGCGGTGGGCGCTAGCGAGCACCCGGTGCTCGCGGCACGCGGCAAGCAGACATGACGGTGACGGAACTTCGGGAAGCACGCTCTGCATGAGGCGAAGGCGACGCGTTAAACCTTCCGGCGGCGTCCAGATGTTCTCCTTTCTGGATGCGATGATCTGCACCATGGGCGCGCTCCTGGTGCTGCTGCACGCCTTTGCGCGCCACGGCGAGGTTGAAATTGCCGAAACCAAAACGCACGTCAGCGAAAGCGAGCTCAAAGCACAGCGCGACGAAGTGCAGTGGCGCATCGATCAGCTCAAGGCCTCGCGCGACAAGACCGAGGCCCAGCTGGCCGCCGAACGACTCAAACTCAGCCATGTTGAAGACCATGAGCGGCGGCTCAAGCGGAAGCTGGAGCAGCTGAAGATCGCGGCCCAGGAAATGGACCGCGTCGATTCGGCCTCGACCCGCGAAGACCGCCAGCTCGAGGCCGACCTGGCCGCCGCGCAGTCGGAAGTGCGCGACGCGGAGCAAGCCGTCAAAGAGGCTCGCGAAAAGGCCAGCCAGGTCGAGCCCACGTATTCGGTCGTGCCGTTCGAAGGCCAGCACTCCACGCGGCGGCGGCCGATCTACATCGAGTGCCGGGCCAACTCCATCGTGTTTCGGCCCGAAAACGTGGAACTGGTGCCCGACGATTTCGCCGGCTTTCTGGGGCCAGGCAATCCGCTGGCCTCGACGCTGCGCGGCGCGCGGGAATACTTCGCCAATCAGAATGGCGGGCACGAGGTCGCCGAGCCATATCCCCTGTTGCTCGTCCGCCCCGATGGTATCGAAGCCTACTACGCGGCCCGCGCGGCGCTGAACTCGTGGGGCACCGACTTCGGCTACGAGTTGATCGGCGGCGATTGGAAACTGAAGTTCCCCGATGCCGATCCGCGGCTGGCCGAGCTGACGCGGCAGATCGTGGCCGAAGCCCGCGTGCGGCAGCAAGAGTTCGTCGCCAGCGCGCCCCCCATGACGCGCAATCGCAACAGGCCCACGTACCATGCCCGCTCGCATGGCGGCTTCTCGCAAGAGCGCGGCGGCGGTGGAGGAGGTGGGGGCGGTGGCGGTGGCGGACGCGGCGGTTGGGATAGCCTGGGTTCCGACTGGACGCGGCGCGGACGCCCCGGAGGCCGCGGCGCCGGCGACCTCGATGGCGATGGCTCGGGCACCGGAACCGGTGCGGGCGCGGGCGACTACGCCGGCGGCGGCGATGTGAATTCAGCGATCCCAGGTGATGGACCGGGTGGCGGTGGCAGTGCGGCGGGCGATGACGCCAGCCTGTTGGCCAGCGGCG
>CAZPED010000353.1:0-4927 GCA_964585335.1 uncultured Planctomycetaceae bacterium
GTGGCCGCCGCCGGTGTGGGCCATCGAGCGGAGCAGCGTGAACATGTCCGACAGGGCCGCCTGCCGCGGCAACAGCTCGGTCATTCGCAGCCCGGGCGTGCGAGTGGCGATGGTGCGGAAGGGTCCGGTGTATTCCGAGCCGGCATGCGGCTTGGGATCGTAGGTATCCAGATGGCTGCAACCGCCGCGCAGCCAGACGATGATCACCGCGGTGCGCTCGCCCGCGGGGGCCGTGGCCGCGCGGGCCCGCTCGCGGAGCAAGGCCGGCAACGTTAACGACGCGAAACCGCCCAGGCCCACGCGCAAGAACTCGCGGCGCGACGGAGCAGGGGAGCTGGACTGGCTGCTGTGTGGCATGCGGGCTGACACCGGGCTACAACGCGTGGCTGCGAGGCGGGAGGACATCCATAGCGGCGGGGCCCCTAGTATAGATGATGTCCGCCCGCAGTAGAACCACGACTGGCCCACATGTTTTCGTCAGCGTCGGCCAACGTCTCGGTAGTTACACGTCTGCCCACCGGCCCAGCCGGCGGCCGAATTTCGTATGCCACTGACCCAGCCAGTGCCTCGAACCCCGTGTGCCACTGGCCCAGCCAGTGTGCCCGACTTTCGTGTGCCACTGGCTCCGCCAGTGTGCCCCTCGTCCCTGGCCCGCGCGGGCGATCACATCTCAGCCCAGTGGCATTGCCCGCCACGATTCTTATGATGGTGAGCGTGTTGCGCGGGGACGGTGGAAGTCCCCCGCGCCCGCCACCCGAAATGCGTGCCTGCAAGCCGAAGGAGCTTCGATGCGCTATCTGTTGCCGCTGATGCTGGTGCTGGGAATCGTGACCGCGTCGAACCGGCTGGCCGATGCCGCGCGGCCGATGACCGTCGACGACCTGCTAGCGCTCGAGCGCGTGAGCGACGCCCAGATCAGTCCCGACGGCAAGCTGCTGGCCTACGTGGTCACGACGGTCGACCTGGCCAAGAACAGCACGACCTCGAAGATTTGGGTGGCCCCCACGGCCGGCGGCCCACCGCGCCGTTTGACCGGCGGACCCAAGCACGACCGCCATCCGCGGTTCAGCCCCGACGGCCGCAAGCTGCTGTTCGAGTCGAACCGCTCGGGCGAGAACCAGCTGTGGACCATCGAGCTGGCCGGCGGCGAGGCCCGGCAGCTGACCACGATTTCGACCGGCGCTTCGAGCGGCCAGTGGTCGCCCGACGGCAAGCTGGTGGGGTTCGTCTCGGCCGTGTATCCCGAGTATTCGGACAAGCCGTTTGCCGAAAGCGACGCGGCCAATAAGAAACGCGCCGAGGAGATCGAAAGCAACCCGGTGAAGGCCCGCGTGTTCACGCGGCTGTTCTACCGGCACTGGGACTCGTGGGTCGAAGACAAGCGACAGCACTTGTTCGTCGTGGCCGCCGAAGGGGGCGAGCCGCGCGACCTGACGCCTGGCGACCGCGACGGCTGGCCCACGTCGACCACGTTTGCTCAGGGCGACGACTTTACGTTCACGCCCGACTCGAGCGCCGTGGTTTACACGGCGCCCCCCGAGCGCGACGAGGCCTGGAGCACGAACTACGATTTGTTTCGCGTGCCGGTGGGCGGCGGCGCGGCGCAAAACCTGACTTCGGCCAACGCCGCGGCCGACGGCTTTCCGCGGTTCAGCCGCGACGGCAAGTGGCTGGCCTACCGCGCCCAGCGCAAGGCGGGCTACGAGGCCGATCGCTGGGAGCTGATGGTCATGCCGGCCGCCGGCGGCGCGCCGCGCAGCGTCACGGCCAAGATCGACCGCTCGATCGACGGCTTTGCCTGGGGTGGCGACGCCGACACGATCTTCGCCACGTCGGAACAAAACGCCACGACGCCGATCGTCAAAATTTCGGTCAAAGACGCCACGCTGCGCGACTTCGCCGCCGGCGGCACGTACACCTCGCTGTCGACCAGTGCCGATGGCCGCTTGATCGGCTGCCTGCGCTCGACGATGGCCCAGCCGGCCGAGGCCGTGACGGTCGACGCGCAGGGCAAAGTCTCGAACATCAGCCAGGTGAACACCGCGCGGCTGGCCGAGCTGGATTTGCCCAAGCCCGAGAGCGTGACGGTCAAAGGCGCCGGCGGCACCCCGATGCAGATGTGGATTCTCAAGCCGCCGGGGTTCGACCCCGCGCGCAAGTGGCCGCTGGTGTTCCTGATTCACGGCGGGCCGCAGGGCGCCTGGGAAGACGCCTGGAGCTTTCGCTGGAACGCCGAGCTGTGGGCCGCGCAGGGATACGTGGTGGCGCTGCCGAATCCGCGCGGCAGCACCGGCTTTGGCCAGGCCTACGTCGATGCCATCAGCGGCGACTGGGGCGGCAAGTGCTACGACGACCTGATGGCCGGCCTGGCCTACCTGGAAAAGCTGCCCTACGTCGACACCGACCGCCTGGCCGCCGCCGGGGCGTCGTTCGGCGGTTACATGGTCAACTGGATCGCCGGCCGGCAGCACCCGTTCAAAACGCTGATCACGCACTGCGGCGTGTACAACTTCGACAGCATGTACGCCACGACCGACGAACTGTGGTTCGACGAGTGGGAGCACGGCGGGCCCCCCTGGGGACGCCGCGAGTCGTACGAAAAACACTCGCCGCACCGCTTTGCCCACAACTTCAAGGCCCCCATGCTGATCATCCACAACGACCTCGACCTTCGGGTGCCGGTCAGCGAGGGCTTCCAGCTGTTCACCACGCTCGAACGGCTGGGCATCGAGTCGAAGATGATCAACTTTCCCGACGAGGGGCACTGGGTGCTCAAGCCGGCCAACAGCGCTTACTGGCACCGCGAGGTCTACGACTGGCTCAAGCGGTTCGTGCCGCCGGGACCACGCTAAAGCGACCAGGCCGGACCGGCCAGCGAGCGGCAGAGCACAGCGCCGGCCCCCTCGGCCCCGGCGCCAGCCCAGGCCGCCGGACATGGAGCCCGCCTGGATAAGCGAAAAAATGGGCGATTGCTGCGCCCCCGGCCGTGTTGCATAATTCCGTCCTGGGAAATGCGGCTCTTCTGGTTCCCTCACCTCTCCAGGATTCTCTCGATCATGGCTGCGAAATCGTTGGCGGTCCGCTTCGCATTGTTGCTCGTTCTGGCATCTTCGTGGCTCGCCGCGGCAAGCCACGCCCAGTCGCCCGCGGCCAAGCCCGGCGAGTGGCGCTATTACGGCGGCGACGCGGGCAGCACCAAATACTCGGCGCTCGACCAGATCAACGGCGACAACGCCGGCAAGCTCAAGCAAGCCTGGTCGTGGGACTCGCCCGACATGCCGCTGCAAAAAGCCAATCGCGCGCTGAGCTCGTTCGCCTACGAAACCACGCCGTTGATGGTGGGCGGCACGCTCTACGCCAGCACGTCGCTCTCGCAAGTCGCGGCGATCGATCCGGCCACTGGCAAAACCCTCTGGGTCTTTAATCCCGAGGTGTACAAGGCCGGCCGGCCCACGAACCTGGGCTACGTGCATCGCGGCATCGCCTACTGGACCGACGGCGGGCAAGAGCGGCTGTACCTGGCCGCGCACGACGCTTACCTGTATGCCATCGACGCCAAGACGGGCAAGCTGGTCAGCGAGTTTGGCGAGGAAGGGCGCGTCAACCTGGCCAAGGCCATTCCCCGCGCGGTGAATGCCCGCAACTACACGATGACTTCGCCGCCGGTCGTCTGTCGCGACGTGGTGGTCGTGGGCTCGTCGATCAACGATGGCCCGCTCAACAAGGAGGGCCCGCGCGGCGACGTGCAGGCCTTTGACGTGCGCACGGGGAAGCCGGCCTGGGTGTTCCACGTCATTCCGCAGGAAGGCGAATACGGCAACGACACCTGGGAAAATGACTCGTGGAAATACACCGGCAACGCCAACGTCTGGACGCTGATGAGCGCCGACGAAGAGCTGGGCTACGTGTACTTGCCATTCAGCACGCCAACCAACGACTGGTACGGCGGGCACCGCCTGGGCAACAACCTGTTTGCCGAATCGCTGGTCTGCGTCGAAGCCGCCACGGGCAAGCGCGTCTGGCACTATCAGACCGTACACCACGGGCTGTGGGACTATGACCTGCCGGCCGCGCCGGTGCTGTGCGAGATTAAAGTCGGCGACAAGCCGATCAAGGCCGTCGCGCAAATCACGAAAACCGGCTTCACGTTCGTGTTCGACCGCAAGACGGGCGAGCCGGTCTGGCCGATCGAAGAGCGCCCGGTGCCGCAAACCACGGTGCCCGGCGAGCGGACTTCGCCCACGCAGCCGCACCCGACCAAGCCGGCGCCGTTCGAAACCCAGGGCTCGACCGAAGAAAACCTGATCGACTTTACGCCCGAACTGCGGGCCGAAGCCAAGAAGATTCTCGACACCTACGATCACGGGCCACTGTTCACCCCGCCGACCGAGAAGGGCACGCTGAACATGCCGGGCTGGGCCGGCGGCGGCAACTGGTGGGGCGCGGCGTTCGATCCCGACACGCAGCTGTTCTACGTGCCGTCGATCTCGATGCCGATCTCGGTCAAGCTGGCCAAGCCCGACGCGGCCCGCTCGAACCTCAACTACATTCGCGGCGGCGGGGCCTTCGGTCAGCCGGTCAACGGCCCGCGCGGGTTGAAGTTGTTCAAGCCTCCGTACGGCCGCATCACGGCCATCAACCTGAACACGGGCGACCATGCCTGGATGGTTCCGCATGGCGACGGCCCCCGGGCCAAGGCCAGCGAGCTGGCTGGCCGCGACGTGGGCCCCCTGGGCAGTGGCGGCGGCGGTCCGCTGCTGACCAAAACGCTGCTGTTCGTGGGGCAGGGGGCCGGCGGCCGCGGAGCCAAGGCCGGCGGCGCCGAGCACGTGCTGCGGGCCTTCAACAAGGCCACGGGCAAGGTGCTGGCTGAAATCGAGCTGCCGGCCGCCCCCAGCGGCACGCCCATGACCTACCAGGCCGGCGG
>CAZPED010000354.1:0-4915 GCA_964585335.1 uncultured Planctomycetaceae bacterium
ATCGACATTCTGGTCGATCTGTCGGGGCACATGGGCTTGCACCGCCTGCTGGCTTTTGCCCGCCGGCCAGCGCCCGTGCAGGTAACCTACCTCGGTTATCAAAACACCACGGGCATGACGGCGATGGACTATCGGCTGACGGATGCCCACAGCGATCCGCCGGGCACGACCGACGCCTGGTACACCGAAAAGCTGGTACGACTGCCGCGAACGTTCTTTTGCTACGACCCTCTGGCCGATTTGCCAGTGAGCGAGCTGCCAGCCCTGGCGGCTGGAAACGTGACGTTTGGCTCGTTCAATAACTTTGGCAAGGTGCAGCCGCCGGTGCTGGCCGCGTGGCTTGAACTTCTGGAGCGAGTTCCGGGGAGCCGGCTGTTGGTGCTGGCCTACCGGGGAGGCTATGTCGAACGGCATTTGCAGGGACTGGCCGCCGAGCGCGGCATCGATGGCCGTCGGATCGAGGTCTGCGACAGGCGGCCCCGGGCCGATTACCTGCGCCTGGTGGCTCGGGCCGATATTGCGCTCGACCCGTTTCCGATGAACGGGCACACGACGACGTGCGACGCGCTGTGGCTGGGCGTGCCGGTCGTATCGCTCGCGGGGGCGACATACGCCAGCCGGTTTGGCGGCAGCGCGCTGGCGAGCCTGGGACTTGAAGACCGGCTCGTTGCGCGGACCCCCGCCGAGTACGTTGACAAGGCCGTGACCTTGGCCAGCGATCTGCCCGCCTTGGCCGAATTGCGGCGTACGCTGCGGGAGCGGCTAATGGCTTCGGCCGTGGGCGACGCGCGCGGCTTTACGCGGAGCCTGGAAGCGGCTTATCGTGAAATGTGGCGCAATTGGTGTCAGCAACCTAAGTAGCTGAGGGGCCGCACACCTCGGCGACAGCGAAGCGAGAGACTATGGCGGTGGGTGCCGACTTACAAACAGCGATCAGCTTGCACCAGGCTGGGCGATTGGCCGAGGCCGAGCAGGTTTACGTGAGCATTTTGCGCGCGGATCCGCGGAATGCCGACGCGCTGCACTTGCTGGGTTTGCTGGCGCACCAGGCGGGACGGCACGACGTGGCCGTGCAGTTGATTGGCCAGGCGATCTCGCTGCAACCGCTGCAGGCGGCCTATCGCAGCAACCTGGGCGAGGTGTTTCGTCTGCTGGGGCGCCGCGATGAAGCTCGAGCCAGCTTCGCGGCGGCCTTGCAGTGCGACCCTCGGCTGGTCAGCGCTCACTACAACCTGGGGTTGCTGCTGGGCGAAACCGAGCCGGCCGAGGCGCGGCGCTCGTACGAACAGGCCATTCGCTTGCAGCCCAATTTCGCGGCGGCCCATAACAACCTGGGCAATCTGTTGCGAAGCGCCGGGCAACTCGACGAGGCCGTGGCGGCCTACCGGGCGGCGCTGCGGGCCGACAGCGGCTACGCCGAGGCACTGGGGAATCTCGCGGCCACGCTGGTCGACCGGGGCGACGTGGGCGAAGCGATCGAACTGCTGGAGCGCGGCGCGGCACAGCGACCCGACGTGGCCGAAGTCCATTTTAACCTGGGCAATGCCTATCGCGCGGCCGAGCGCTGGAACGACGCGGCCGCAAGTTATCGCCGCGCGGTTGCTGTCCGGCCGGGGTTTGCCGAAGCGCAGTGCAACCTGGGCAACGCGCTGAAGATGACCGGAGATCTCGACGGGGCCAGCGTCGCCTACCAGGCGGTATTGGCCGAAATGCCGCAGCACGTCGACGCGCTGGTGGGCTTGGGCGCCGTGCTGCAAAGCCAGGGCCGCAACGACGATGCCCTGGAGCTATTCGATCGGGCCGTGGCGGCCCGACCCGACTCGGCAGTGGCGCACTTCAATCGCGGCAACACGCTGATGTTCAAGCGCGAACGAAATGCGGCGGTGGCCGCCTACCAGGCCGCGCTGCACTACCAGCCCGACTACCACCAGGCCTACGCCAACCTGGCAATCATCTTCAACGACGCGGGCATGCCCGACCAGGCGCTGGAGTATTGCCGCAAGGGGTTGGAGCTGGGCGACACGTTTGGCGAGCTGTACGGCAACATTGCGCTGGCGCTCCACGCCCAAGGCAAAGGGCTCGAAGCACTCGCCTACTACCGGCAGTCGCTGGCGCTGCGGCCCGATAGCGCGGCCGATCATAGCAACCTGATCTACGCGATGAACTTCGTCGACGAGTTCGATCCGCCGGCGCTGCATGCCGAGCATCTGGATTGGGCCCGGCGGCACGCGGAACCGCTAACCGCGCAGGCGGCGCCGCTGGTCGTCGACCGCACGCCCGCGCGGCGGCTGCGAATCGGTTACGTGTCGTGTCACTTTCGCGAGCACGCGGTGAACTTTTTCGTTGAGCCGATTCTGGCCAGTCACGACCATGGGTCGTTCGAGGTGTTCGGCTACGCCACCGTGCAATCGCCCGATGCCGCGACCCGGCGGCTGGCCGCGGCGGCCGACGTGTGGCGCGACGTACAGCGCGCGAGCGACGAGCAATTGGCCGAAATCGTTCGCCAGGACCAGATCGACATCCTCGTCGACCTGAATGGCCACATGGGGCAGCACCGGCTGCTGACGTTTGCCCGGCGGCCCGCGCCGATTCAAGTGACCTACATTGGCTATCAGAATACGACCGGCATGTCGGCGATGGACTATCGGCTGACCGACCAGTGGGCCGACCCGCCCGGCCTGACCGACCCCTACTACACCGAGGAGTTGTGGCGGCTGCCGCGGGCATTTTTCTGCTACCAGCCGTTCGAAACGCCGGACGTTACGCCGTCGCCGTGGCGGACGGCAGGGAGCCTGACGTTCGGCTCGTTCAATAACTACGCCAAGGTCACGCCGCGCGTGGTCGACGCCTGGCTGAACATTCTGGCCCGGGTGCCCGACTCGCGCCTGCTGGTGCTGGCCTACAAGGATGGCGTGCTCGAGTCGCACTGGAAGCAGCTTGCCGGTGAGCGCGGCATCGACCCGGCCCGGATCGAAATGGCCAACAAGTGTTTTCGCAGCGAGTATCTCGAGCTGGTGGCGCGGGCCGATATCGCGCTCGACCCCTTTCCGTTCAACGGGCACACGACCACTTGCGACTCGATTTGGATGGGCGTGCCCGTCGTGATGCTGGCGGGCCAGACTTACGCTTCGCGATTTGGCGGCAGTGTGCTACGCAACGTGGGGCTGGACGAGCTGATTGCCGCGTCGGTGGACGACTACATTGAACGGGCCGTGGCGCTGGCGCGCGATCGAGAGCGGCTGTCGGCGCTGCGCGAGGAATTGCGGCCACGGATGGCGGCTTCGCCGCTGCTCGATTTCCCAGGCTTTACGCGGCGATTGGAAGATGCCTATCGGCAGATGTGGCGCCGCTGGTGCGAGCGCCACGCGGAGTAGCAGACCGACGCAAGCGGCAGGCCGACTAACGCTCTCGCTTAAGCTGCGAGGTGCTAAATGCGCTGTCCGGCAGATCGACGTTGATCTTCAGGTCGGTATAGGTGTACTCGGCGATCAGCGGGGGCGGCTGGGTGGCGCGCTTGGGCCAGCCGGCCAGGTCGACGCGCACCGGCACGTGCAATTCCTGGTCGACAAATACGTTGGCCAGGTGGAATTCCAGACCCTTTTGTGGCGCGGGGTGCTTGATGCGCACGACCGTGCAGGGGCGATGGTTGAGCTTCGCCCCCTCGATACGTTCGACCTTGGTGTTGGCGCCCGTGGGGTCGACGCGGGCGTGCCGCTCCAGGATGGCAATCATTTCAGCCAGGATTTGGTTGAAGCCGGTTTTCGTGATCGGAATCAGGCTTTCGTCCTTGGCCGTGTCGCTGGCGGGATCGATGTTCACGACGACGTAGTCGAAATGGCGGCCGCCGTTGCGGACCATCATCTTGCCGTCGTTGCGGCCGTCGATGTACAGAATCTGGCGGCCGGCCACGCTCTTGGGCCCGACGAAATACAAGTAGATGCTCAGCGGTTGCAAAACGCGGTCGCCTTCGCGCACTTCCTCGCGGACGCGCATGTCGATGTACTGGTGGTCTTGCAAGTAGTCGTCGATGCGTTCGCGCTTGACCAGCCGGCAGGTGAAGTCACGCACGGTGTTGCGCAGGTATGCCTGTTCGCGCCGCGCGTATTGCAGCACCGAGTCGAGCGGGTGGGCATCGACGGGCTGCTGGGCCGCGGGACCCAGAGGGCGATATCCCGTCTTGCGCTGTTGGGCTTCGGCCGGCGTGGCGGTGCCTTCGGCGGCCAGCAGCGATGCACCAGAGAACGCGGCAATCACGACTGCCAAAACGGTTGATCGCTGACGCCGTCGCATGACAAAGCCCTTGGGTTGCTGCCGCACGGTTGCAAAATCAATACATCAAGTATTACGCGCGGTTTGAACAAGGCAAATTGCCGGCGAAATGTTGGCGCCACCCTATAATCCGCAGGTTCGCTGCGCTTTATCAGGCAGGGGGCCTGCCATGCTGGTCCGCAACGAGCAGCTTGCCCAGTCGCTCATTCATCATCTCGGTGGTGCCGTCGGTAAACGCGGCGGTCTTGGCCGCGGCCAGGTGGCGCATCAACGGGTAGTGTTCCAGCAGGCCGCTAGCCCCCAGCACTTGCGTGCAGGCTGCCAGATGCCCCGGCACCCGCTCGGCGGCGAATTTCTTGGCCCGCGCGGCGGCTTGCGTGGCGTCGTGCCCGGCGTCGAACTGACGGGCCGCCTCGTAAGCCAGTAGTCGCAGTGCGGCCAGATCGGTGTCGGCGTCGACCAGCGACCAGCGCAGTCCTTGGAAACTGGCCAGTGGTTGGCCAAAGGCGCGCCGCTCGCGGGCGTAAGCAATGGCCAGCTCAATCGCCGCGGACAGCATGCCGGCGCACATGGCGGCCACGTAGACCCGCGCGCCGTTGATGCCTTGCAGCGATCGAGCGAACGCCGCGCCGGGCGCATCGAGCAG
>CAZPED010000355.1:0-4899 GCA_964585335.1 uncultured Planctomycetaceae bacterium
CAGCTCCTCGGCCGCCGGGCCGGGTTGTTCGGAATGCGGCGCGGGCTGCCCCTCGCCTCCCGGATTGGCCTCGGGAACGGGCGCCATGAACGGCGGATTGCCCGCCGGTATTTCTTCGGCGCCATCGACCGGCACGCCTCCCACGGGCGGCAACATTTGCAGCGGCGCTCCCATCGGGTTGAGCTTGATCTGCCAGCCGCCGCCCAGCCCGCGGTACACGGAAATCAATCCCTGACCAATCTGGCCTTGCGATTGGGCCCATTGATCCTGCTGATTCACCAGACTTTGCAGAATAACGGCATACCGGTTGAAGTCGACGCCGCCAAGCCCCGCTTCGTACTGGGCCACGACCACGGCCAGCGCGCGGTAGGCCGCGTCGACGCTCTCGCCCAACAGTTCGGCGCGGCGCTGGGCCCTGAGAAACGTGACGATGCCGTTTTCCACTTCCGCGCTCGCCACCACCACGGTGTTCTGATACGAGGCCACGAGCGCATTGAACGTCGCGTCCTGCAGGCGGATGTTGTTCAGCAGCCGACCGTAGTTGAGCACGTTCCACTGAAACGACGGGCTGACAAACCCCGTGAACGACTCCGGACGGATCAGCTCCGATAGCTGTGCGTTCTGCCAGCCGAGCGAGCCCGAGATCGTAAAGGCCGGGTACAAAAACGCGGTGGCAATGCCAATCTGTTCGGCTTGGGCGGCGGCCAGCCGCTCGGCGCGGCGAATGTCGGGCCTTCGCCGCAGCAAATCGGCCGGAATGCCCACCACGGCATAGTCGGGCGGAATCGGAATGCTGGTTTTCGGCGCCGCCGCCAGCCGCGGTTCCAAGTCGACCGACGGCCGCCCCAGCAGCACGCACAAACCGTTCTCGGCTTGCCGCAAGTCGATTTGCAGCTGCTCGATCTGGGCCATGCTCTGCTTCAAATCGCTTTCGGCCTGGGCTTTGTCCAGGTCGGTCACGCCGCGCATGCCCGCTTTGAGCCGCTGGTCGATGAAGTTGTAAACGTCCTGCTGCACGTTCACGACGTTTTGCAGCAGCCGGATCCGCTGCTGCGTGGTGCGAATGCGCACGTAAGCGCTCGCCACATCGCCCAGCAGCGTCACCAGCACGTCGTCGTAGTTGTACACCGACGCGTCCAGCGTGGCGTCGGCCGACAGGATCGCCCGGCGGAACCGGCCCCAAAAGTCCAGTTCCCAAGCCAGGCTGAAACCGTAGTTCCACTGCTGGAAGTAGTTGTTCTGGGTCACCGCGCGGCGATAGCTTCCCGAGTTGAATTGCGACTGCGGGAAGAAGTTGCCCACGGCAATGCCGAACTGGGCCCGCGCGGCCAGGATGCGATAGCCGGCTTCGCGGAGCGTCAGGTTTTGGCGATAGGCTTCGACGACCAGCTCGTTGAGCATCGGGTCGTCGAACACGGCCCACCAGGTGCTCAGGTCGTCGGTCTCGGTCCGCAACCGCACGTCGTTGACGTCGATCCAGTGTTCGGCCACGGGCGCCGGCGGAGGCGCATAGTTGTGCCCCACCTTGAAGCCGTTATGCACGTATTCGCTCAGGCTGGTGCAGCCGCTGGTCAGCGCGCACAGCAGCAGCGCGCAACACGTGCCGACGAGCCAGCGTCCCAGCGCTAAAGGCATGATCGTTCGCAACATGAAGTCGTTCCGCGTTCGTCCCGTGCGCCGGCGCTGCTCGATAACAGCGTGCCGGCCAGGGTCCGACGGCCGCGGGGAGAACTCGACTAGAGGAAGTGAGTGGTTCGGCGGGGGGCTTCGGGGCGGACATTCGAAAGGACCGGCACAAGCGCGCCGGCAGGCATAATCCGCGTCCCTGGTATTATCGGCCCCGGTCGGCTCGCGGGGCCGCGAAAAAGCCCGTCCCCCGATTAACCGGAGCCGCTGGCAAACTTTCGCCAGTTTACGGGCGGTCGAAACGCGCAACCGGCCGCGTCAAAACGGGGCCGGCCCCGCCTTCGGGCGCCGCGACTGGCGGCCACGCTGCTAGCACTCACTCGTACCGCAGCGCTTCGATCGGATCGAGCCGCGAAGCCTTCCAGGCTGGGTAGAAACCAAAGGCCACCCCCACAATGGCCGAAACGATGAAGGCCGCGGCAATGGCCGGCAGCGACGCCGCCACGGGCCAGCGCAAGAAGTACCACACCAACAGCGTGGCCCCGCGCCCCAGGGCAATTCCCATTGCCCCGCCAAAGCAGCAGAGCACGATGGCCTCGATAAGAAATTGCCGCAGAATGTGATGCGCCCGCGCGCCCACGGCCATCCGCAAACCGATCTCGCGGGTTCGCTCGGTAACCGAGACGAGCATGATGTTCATGATGCCCACGCCGCCGACGGCCAGCGAGATCATGGCCACGATCAGCAGCAGGCCGCCCATCATCTGCGACATCGAGGACATGGCCTTGATGATTTCGGCCATGTCGCGAATCGTGAAGTCGTCGGACTGATCGTCGCGAATCCGGTGCCGCTCGTGCAACAGCAGCGTGATTTCGGAAATCGCTTCTTGCGTGCGGTCGGCGGCGATCGACTTGACGAGAATCTGGTCGACGTTGGTGAACCGCACCGGCAGCGGCGTGTTCGCCTGCTGCGAGGCCGACTGGGCCGGGTACAACGACGTGGTGCCAGGGTACAGGTTCTTCAGGCTGTTCACTTTGTCGGCCGTGGCCGACGACGAGGCGCTGGCCGCGCTGCCGGCACTGGCGCCCCCGGAGTTCTGCCCCGTGATGCGGTACTTGATCGTCGTCCAGGGGGCCAGCAGCACGTCGTCCTGGTCCATGCCCATCATGTTGGCCCCCTTGCGCCGCAAGATGCCCACGACCTTGAGCGAAACATTCCGCACGCGAATGTCGCGGCCGATGGGCGACTCGCCCTGGAACAACTCACGAGCCAACGTGCGGCCGATGACGCACACCTTGTTGCCCGCCATCACGTCGCGGTCGGTGAACATCTCGCCTTCGTCCATGTCGCCCCAGTCGCGCACGACGAGGTAGCCGGGCGTGGTGCCGTAGATGGTCATCGGCACCCAGTTCCGATTGCCATACACCACCTGGCCCTGGGCCTGCACCAGCGGCGCCACGGCCGCCACGGCGGTACACTGTTTGCCAATTTCTTCCGCGTCGTCGGGCGTCAGCGTCTTTTCGCTGCCAAAGCCGAAGTTAATGCCCGAGCTGGTCGATGCCCCTGGCTGCACCAGCAGCACGTTGGCCCCCATGCTCGACATGGTTTTGAGCAGCGCCGCGCGCGAGCCTTGGCTGATCTCGACCATGGCGATCACGGCGCCCACGCCGATGATGATGCCCAACGTCGTCAGGGCCGACCGCATCAGATTGCGCCGCAGCGCGCCCACGGCCGTGCGCAGCGAGGCTGGCACAGCCGACGCCAGCGTGACCGACAACGGCGGCCTGACCGTCTCGACATGCTCGCTCACCAGTTCATCGATGGCGCTGCTGGTCGCCGCACTCGTCGCGCTGGCTGCCGGTTGCACGTGAGCCTTCACCGTGGGCGCCGTCAGCACCCCCACACCCGCACTGGCCTCGGCCTCCGTGGCGACTTGCCAGCCGCCGCTGGGCGACAGCTCGCCCGCGTCGCCATTCTCAGGGTCTTTGCCCTTGGCATGACCGTTGCCGTGGCCGTTTCCATGCCCATTACCCAGCCCGGCGCCTCCCAGCGGCAAGTGCGGCGCGGGCAAGGTGCGCACAGGCTGGTCGATGCCGTCGCCCACGACCAGGCCGTCTTTGACGTGAATCGTGCGGTGGGCATAGCCCGCTACTTTCGAATCGTGCGTCACCAGGATCACCGTGATCCCCGCGCGGTTCAGCTCTTGGAACATCTCCAGGATCTCGATGCTGGTTTTCGAGTCGAGGTTGCCGGTCGGTTCGTCGGCCAGCAGCAGCGCGGGTTGATTGATCAGCGAGCGGGCAATGGCCACGCGTTGTTGCTGCCCGCCCGACATCTGCGAGGGCACGTGGTCCAGCCGCTCGCTCAATCCCACGCGCTTCAGCAGTGCGTGGGCGCGTGTGTGCGACTCGATGGCCGTGGGAGATTTGACCGAGTAGTCCAGCGGCATCAGCACGTTGTTGACCGACGTCGTCCGCGGCAGCAGGTTGAAGCTCTGGAACACGAAACCCAGCTTCGACGTCCGCACCAGCGCCCGGCGATCGGGCGTGAGCTGCCCGACCTCTTCGCCGTCGAGCCAATATTTGCCCGAGGTCGGCCGGTCGAGGCACCCCAGAATGTTCATCAGGGTCGACTTGCCCGAGCCCGAGGCCCCCATCAGCGCCACCAGCTCGCCGCGCTGGATCGAAAACGACACGCCCTTGAGCACGGGCACGTCGATTTCGCCCACGTGGTAGGTCTTCCGCACGTCTTCGAGTCGGATCAATTCCATGGCGGATGGGCTTCCTACGATTTCTTTTCTGGCGCCTTGGTGCCGCGGAATCGTGGCGGGGCGAACGGGTTGTTCGTGGTCTCCGTCGTCGGCTCGTCGCGATTCTCGCCCAGCACGATCTCGTCCCCATCTTTGACAGGTCCGCGGAGAATCTCGGTCATCGTGCCGTCGCTCGTCCCCACCACCACTTCGATGGGCGCAACCATGCTTCCCTTGCGCAGCCAAAGCGTTTTGGTCACGCCCCCCTTGGCACCCCCAGCCGGCGCGGCTTCGGCAACCTTCTGTGATTCGTCGGCCGGCAGCACTAATTGGGGCCGCGGCTGATAACGCAGCGCGGCGTTGGGCACCAGCAATACGTCGTCGCGACGGTCCACCTCGAACTTCACATCGGCAGTCAAATACGGCAGCAGCCGCAGGCTCGAATTGTCGGTACTGACCACCACCGGGTAGGTCACCACGTTCGACGTCATCGTGGCGTTGAGCCGAATTTGCGAAATCGTCCC
>CAZPED010000356.1:0-4890 GCA_964585335.1 uncultured Planctomycetaceae bacterium
GCGACCATGCGCATTTCGATGACCGTGCCGGTGACGCCGGCGAGGAATTCCTCGAAGATGCGAAGATCGAGCGCCGAGGCCGATTCGTGTTCCGGATGGAACTGCGTACCGAAGGCGAACCAATCGTCCATCGTGCTTTCGATGGCTTCGACGCCGACGTCCGGACAGCGGGCCGTGCCCATGAAGCCCGGCGCGACTTCGTCGACGGCCATGTGGTGCATGCTGTTGACGCGGATTTCGCCGTCGCCGTAGACACGCTCCATGAGCGAGCCGGGCACCACTTCAAGGCCGTGGCGATGGGCCGGGTCGAGCGGGTCCTTGTGCGGCAGCGCCTTGGGCAAGTCTTCGGGAATGTGCAGCAGCAGTGTGCCGCCCTGAATGACATTGAGCAGCTGCAGGCCCACGCCGATGCCAAAAACCGGCATCCGCCGCTTGGCCACGAACCGCATCAGGCGGCGATCGAACTCTTCGCGGCGCTCGTCCAACGGGCGCACGCTGGGGTGCAACATGTAGCCATCGCGGCGCGGATCGAGATCGGCTCCGCCCACCAACACCATGCCATCCAACAGATCGAGCAGCCGATTCAAATCAGCGTCTTCGGCAACCGGGGGCAAGACGACGGGAATGCCGCCGGCCGATACGATCGCGTCGTAGTAGCCAGAGCAGAAAAAAGTAAACGTCGGAGCATCCTTCTTCGCCGCACGATAGTCGGCATTCAATCCAATCAGCGGTTTCGATCGCATACTTGCACTCCTTGGGCGACAGGTCCTTGTCGCGTTCGAAAGAAAAAAAGGGGGGTCAAGCGAGGCGCCATGACGGCGTTTTTGCTGGCCAGAGACCAGGCGACCGGAAGCAGATAGTCGCGCTTCGTTTCGAAAAACGAAACACGCGCGACTGCCGATCGAACAGACCGCAACAGGGAGTGATCACGTGCATCGTCCCTGATGCCGCTTGCTCGAAGAGGACTGCCAGGTCGTCGGGCCCTGTCCTGGGCTCAACGCCGGAGCATTTTCCTGAATGTTCGGCCTCGACTTCTCCTCTACGGCATCTTGCCGCGCTGCCCCCGAAGGGAATGCAAGTCAAGAGGGAGTTTATCGGGCCAAACGGCAATCACAATGGACCCGCCCTATTTTGACCCATTCCCCCTCCGCTAGCACAACATCCTGTTGTGAAGGCTTCGATCCGGCTGTCGGCGGCTGCTCTCATTTCGCCTTTCCCCCGGCAATTGCCGGGTCTACACTGAATTGGCTGGCGCCTGAACCTCCCAAGTTATCACGTCGTTCTCCATGCGTTACCAAAACGTCTGCCTGGAATCGATCTGCTACGCCCTGCCCGACGAAATCGTGACGTCGGCCGCTCTCGAAGCACGCCTGAAGCCGCTCTACGACCGCCTGCGGCTGCCCGAGGGTCGCTTGGAGCTGATGACCGGAATCCGCGAGCGACGTTTCTGGCCGGCGGGCACGCTGCCTGGCGACATCAGTGCCCAAACGGCGGCGCGACTCCTGACCGAGTGCCAGGTGCCCGCGACCGAACTCGGCGCACTGGTGCACGCCTCGGTCTGTCGCGACTATCTCGAGCCGGCCACCGCATGTTCCGTGCACCATCGCTTGGGTCTGTCCAGCGAATGCGTCGTCTACGACGCCTCGAATGCCTGCCTGGGACTGCTGAACGGCATGATCCAGGTGGCGAACATGATCGAACTGGGGCAAATTCGCGCCGGCATTGTCGTGGGCACCGAATCGGCTCGACCGCTGGTCGAAACCACCATCGAGCGGCTTAATGCCGACACCAGCCTGACGCGCGACGCGGTCAAACTGGCCGTCGCCTCGCTGACCATCGGATCGGGCAGCGCCGCGGTGCTGCTGGTCGATCGTAAGCTGAGCCGCACGGGCAATCGGCTGTTGGCCGCGACGGTGCGGGCGTTTTCGGCCGGTCACGACTTGTGCCGCAGCGGACGCGATGAAGCCGCCGCCGGCGAAATGCATCCCCTAATGACTACCGACTCCGAGCGGCTAATGCGCGAGGGAATTGCCGCCGGCCAGGTTACATTCGACGCGTTTCTGCAAGAGTCGGACTGGTCGCGCGGCGACATCGACAAGACGTTCTGCCACCAGGTGGGCGCTGCGCACCGCAAAATGATGCTCGAATCGCTCGAGTTGCCGCTGGAAAGCGACTTCGCCACGTTCGAAACACTGGGCAATACCGGGTCGGTCGCGCTGCCAATAACGTTGGCCCGCGGCGTCGAGACCGGCCACCTGCGCCCGCGCGAGCACGCGGCGCTGTTGGGCATTGGCTCGGGCATCAATTGCCTGATGATGGCCGTTGATTGGCAAACCACGCTGGCACCTGCCGTCGAACACCCGCGCAACAAGCCGCACATCGTGCTGCCGGCGTCGAGCGTTGCCGGTTAATCGATTGACCTAAGGTCGCGCGTCGGTCGCTCGAATCACTCGGGCCGCATGGCGCGGCGGACCAGGTCGCGATCGAAATAGTTCACCGACATTCCGGCGTCGACCACGATATTCTGCGCGTTGATGCCGCTGGAGCGCGGACTGAGCAAAAAGGCGGCCACGGCGGCGGCCTCTTCGGTTTGCACGGCCCGTTTGCGCAGCGTGGCCTGTTCGGCGTACAGGTAGGCGTCGACATAGCCGGGAATGCCCGCCGAAGCCGAGGTTTTCAGCAAGCCGGGGGCCACGGCATTGAACCGCACGCGCGAGAACTGGCTGAATGATTTGGCCAAGAAGACCAGCGACGAGTCGAGTGCGGCCTTGATCGGGGCCATGTAGCCGTAGTTCTCGCTGGCCATGCGCGTCGTCGAAATCGATACGGCCACGACCGAGGCGTCGGCATCCAGGTGCTCGCGAAGGGCGCCGGCCAGCCCGATCAGCGAGAAGCACGAAATGTCGACTGCTCGCAGAAATGCCGCCTTGGGCGTTTCGTGAAAAGGCTTAAGCCCCTGCGAGTAGTCGGCAAATGCGATCGAATGCAGGATGCCGTCGAGCTTCGCGTGACGCTGGGTCACGCTGTCGCGGAGGCGGGCAATCTGATCTTCGTGCTCGACGTCGCAAACGTGAATCTCGGCCCGGGGGCCGAGCAGTTTGGCAATCGACTCGGCTCGGGCTGGCGAGCGAACCGAATACACGACCGTGGCGCCCGACTCGGTGAGCAATTGCGCAACGTGATAGGCGACGCTCTTGCGATTGGCCACGCCCGTGACCAGCACGGTTTTGCCGGCAAGTTGCAGAAAATCCATGGCCAGTACCTTGCCGCGCGGGGCAGATCAACCCGTGGGGGCCAGCGCGCAACTGAAATCGAACCGCACGGCCACCTGGCCGCCGCAGCTGACCTTGGCCGTGAGGTACCAGGCTTTCCAGACCTGTTCGGTCAATTCGACTTCCATTTCGACGGTTTCGCCAGGGCGTACCATGCGCTTGAAGCGAACGTTATTCATCCGAGCGGTCACGGGCACGGTGCCCTGGTCGACGGGCTCGTCGCGAAACAGCAGGATGGCGCCGGCCTGCATGGCTGCCTCGCAGAGCAGCACGCCCGGCACTACGGGAAAGGCCGGGTAGTGACCGGCGAAGAACCATTCATCTTCGCCGAACGTCTTGCGGCAGACGATGCGCTTGTCGTCGCGGTGCACGATCTCGTCGACGAGCAGAAACGGTGCGCGGTGCGGAATGGCGGCTTGAATCTCGTCGAGGCTCATGGCGTGCTTACCAGAGTAGGGTTGGCCGGCTGGGCCGATTTGAGCAGCCAGGAGTCGACGTCGTTGGCCACGATGACGCCGTAGTTCATGGCCCCCAGCCAGCCCGACATGATGATACCCACGCTGCCAGCGTGATACAGCCCGCCCACCTGCTCGGGAATCGCCCGGCTGACGGCCAAGCCCTCGAACTTGGTGCCGAAACTGGCGCCCTGAATGTGCTTGGTGTAGTGCTGGAACGTGCGCGGTGTCGAGGCCTCGGCATGGTCCAGCTTGGCCCGCACGTCCGGCACGTATTTTTCCAGGGCCGAGAGCGTCGTCTCCACGAGGTCCCGCTTGCTGGCCTGATACTCATCTTCGGTCAAGTGCGCCCAGTCCTCGTAGCGGGCATTCGTGCTCGAGACAATCAGCGAGCGATTGCTCCCCGGCCGCGTGCGCGGGTAATAGAACGAGTAAGTGCGGCTCGTCACGTCCCGGCTGAGCAGCATTTCGGTGCGGAACAGTGGCGCTGTCGAGCTGAACAGCAAGTCGCCCAGGCTCTCGTCGAGCTCGACGCCCGGTCTGAGCGCGATATAGACCTGGCAACTCGAGTTGTTCAGTCGCACGGCCTCGGCGTCTTCGCGAAACTTGCGGTCGAAGTGTTCGGCCCCGACCATCCGAAAAATCGTGCTCTTGAGGTTCGCATTCGACACCACAGCCCGGGCGCCGATCTCGCGGCCATTGACCCGAACACCGACGACACGTCCGGAGCGGACGAGGATTTTTTCCACGTCGCAGTTGATTCGCACGTCGACGCCGCTGCGCACCAGCTCTTCGTGCATCAGCTTGATCAACCGGTCGGTGCCCCCTTCGAACGTGAACACGCCCTTGGACATGAAGTTCGAAAACACGATGCCGTAGCTGATCGCCGGATCTTCGAGCGTGGAGCCGTTGGCATAGGTGATGGGCTCCATCAACAACCGGATCACGTCTTCGCGCCCGGGAAAGAAGCGCTCGAAGAGTTGGCGAGCGGTGGTCGACTGGTCGTCGAAAAAGTTCATGCCCCGCGCGGTGTCGAAAAATGCCTGCACGCTGGCGGCCGGCACCTGAAACTTCTCGATCAGCAGCCGGGTGAAGTCGTCGCGGTTGAACGTCGTGGTCAGCGAGAACATCGGGTTATCGAATCGGATGTTCTTGAGTTGCAC
>CAZPED010000357.1:0-4884 GCA_964585335.1 uncultured Planctomycetaceae bacterium
TGCCAGCGCCCCTGCCCTGGCCGAAGATACGTACCGGCCGATCACCGGCTGGGACCACCAGCTGTTTCCGTCCTACCTGGTGGCCACGGCCACGATTCGCGTGCCAGATGCGGACGACGCCGACGAAGACGACCAGGCCGAGTTCACCGTGCTGGGCGACCGCCGCGGCGTGCTGGGCATTGAGCTGACCTCGCCGGGTGACGATACCGAGGTTGTCGTCACGATTGCGGCCAACAGTGTCCTGGAAGAAAGCACGTTCGAGGGGACGCTCGACAGCGAAGGTGCGACCTATCGCATCTTTCCGCGCGTGCGCTACAAGTACGACCTGCTGACCAAGAACAAGCAATCGACGCCGCTCGAAGTGACCTTCAGCGTCAAGCTGGGCGACGAAGAGCTGGCAGACCAGACCGTCACAGTCACGCTCCGCTCGATCAACGATTGCCCCTGGGGAATCGTGGGGGCCGACGGGGCGTTCACCGACATCTCGTTCATGTTCGCGGCCTACGTCAATGAACAACATCCGTTCGTCGATAAGATCCTCCGCGAGGCGCTCGACCAGGGCGTGGTCGAGTCGTTCACCGGCTACCAGTCGGGCGACCCGGGCGAAGTGGTGCGGCAAGTTTACGCGATCTGGAACGCGCTGAGCGCCCGCGACGTGCGTTACAGCAACATCACCACGTCGGCCGCCACCACCAACGCGGTCTACAGCCAGCACGTGCGGCTGATCGACGAGTCGATCAACAACGGCCAGGCCAACTGCGTCGACGGCAGCGTGCTACTGGCCTCGCTGCTGCGCAAAATCGATATCGAGCCCTCGCTGGTCTACGTGCCCGGGCACTGCTACCTGGCGTTCTATCTCGACCCCGAGCACAAGCAGCTGGTGGGTCTGGAAACGACGCTGATCGGCGGCGGCGGCGATGCCGGCGTCACGGAATTTCGAGACCTGAGCGGCGTGGTCGACGATCCCTGGCAGTCGGCCGATTCGTGGGCGACGTTTTGCGCCGCGGTGAAAATGGGCGATGAAGACATGGCCGAAAACCAGCCGCACTTCAACCAGGACGACCCCGAGTATCAGGTGGTTTCGATCGCCGCGGCCCGGGCGCTGGGCATTTTGCCGATTGGCTTCGACGCGGCCAACAAGTTCGAAGCCGTGACCTCGTCGCAGGAATAGGCCTGGCGCGGCGCTGTTAAGGGGGGCGGCGTCAGATGCCCGCGCCCCCTTCGACCACGTAGGGAAACGTGGAGTCCATCTCGAGCGCCGGTTCGGCGACGGTGCAGCGGGCCACCACCCGGGCCGGGATGCCGGCGACCGTGGTGTGCGGCGGCACGTCGCGCAGCACCACGCTGCACGCGGCCACTTTCGCGCCGGTGCCAACCTCGATGTTGCCGAGAATCTTTGCGCCCGCGCCAATCAGCACGCCGCGGCGCACTTTCGGGTGTCGGTCGCCCGATTCCTTGCCGGTTCCGCCGAGGGTGACCTCGTGCAGCAGCGAGACGTTGTCTTCGACGACGGCCGTCTCGCCAATGACGACGCTTGTGCCATGATCGATGAGCACGCCCGAACCAATCTCGGCCGCCGGGTGCACGTCGACTCCAAAGGCTTCGGAAATGCGGTTCTGAAAATGCGCGGCCAATCCCTGGCGCTGACGCTGCCAGAGCCAATGGGCCACGCGGTAGGCCTGCAGGGCATGAAATCCCTTGTAATACAAAAACGGCTGAGCGTATCCGCGGGCCGCCGGGTCGCGGGTGCGCGCCGCTAACAGGTCGGCGCGGATCGCGGCTCGAATCGAGCTGTTCTCGGCCAGCGCCTCGCCGATCAGGTCGCGCAACAACATGGCGGGCAGCTCGGGCGTGTGCAATTTATTGGCGAGCAGCAGGCTCAGCCCATCTTCGAGCTTGCGGTGGGCCTGCACCGCCGCGAACAGAAAGCCGACGAGCAACGGCTCGCGCGCCGCCTCGTCGCGGGCCTCCGCTTGAATCTGGCTCCAAAACCCGTCTTCGCTGCTGCTGGCCAGATATTCGGCTAGTTCGTCCATCGCACAGTCTCGCCCCGGCAATTGGTTTGGCTGGCCCGAGCTGCCCGGCGCAGGCGGGTGCTGGAAGCGAATCTTACCAGCAAGGGCGCGGCCCCGTGCAAGTGGGCCGTCAACCGAGGCGGCCTGTCGGCGCTCCCGCCGCTTCGGCCCGGCGTTTCAGCCTGGCTCGCGGGCCGGAGCCGGCCGCGGGGGATTGCCTGCCGCGCCTGGTCAAGGCGGCCAGCCGATTTCTAAATTCGATCGCCGTTGATGCAGGCCGCCCCTCGAATCGGGTATCTTGGGGCATCGCATTGATCGATTGGCTGGAGCACGCACCATGGCCGATAACACGTCTCGTAAGCGGGCAACGTCCGGTAAGCCATCGGCCGCCAAACGCCCAAAACCCGGCAAGGCAACAACCGCCGCGGCCGCCAAGCGAAAAACCGCCGCTGCCCCCCAGCGATCGGCGGCATCTCAAACCGCCGCTGGCCCGGCCGCGAAGCTCATCGACCAGCGAATCGCGCAACTGGCCGATTGGCGCGGAGCGGCGCTGAAACGGATTCGCGAGATCATCCTCAAGGCGCATCCCCAGGTCGTCGAGGAGTGGAAGTGGCAGACGCCCGTCTGGTCGGCGGGCGGTTTGATCTGCACGGGCGAGTCGTACAAGAACGTCGTCAAACTGACGTTCGCCAAGGGGGCGTCGCTGCCCGATCCGGCCGGTCTGTTCAACTCCAGCCTCGACGGCAAGGTTCGCCGGGCCATCGACATTCGCGAGCGCGAGAAGATCAACGCGGCCGCGCTCAAGCAGCTCGTGCGGGCGGCGGCCGCGCTGAACCTCAAGGGCCAGCAGCCCGCGCAGGGCAAAGAGCCGAAGCTGCTGGCCGGCGGCAATCCGCAAATCGGCAAGGCCGACGGCGAGGCGCCCGTGCAGGCCTACATCGCGGCGATGCCGGGCTGGAAGCAGGACGTGGGGCGCCGGATTGACGCGCTCGTAACCGGCCTGGTTCCCAACGTGCGCAAGGCCGTGCGGTGGAACTCGCCGTTCTATGGCATTGAGGGCCGGGGCTGGTTCCTGGCCTTCCATGTGTTCGCGCGCTACGTCAAGGTGACGTTCTTTCGCGGCACGTCGCTCAAGCCGGCTCCGCCCGGCGGCACCGGCCAGGACGCCCGCTGGATCGACCTGCACGAAGACGAGTTCGACGAGAAGCAACTGGCGGCGTGGATCAAGCAGGCGGCCGCCCTGCCCGGCTGGGGCAAAAGCTGATCGGCGGCCAGGTGTCGCGCGGCCGGTGGCCACGTGCTTGTAAGCACACGGTTTTGGGCGAAACATCGCGAGGGTTAGTCATGCGACACCGTTCACACCGACGCACTAGCGAGAGGCAACATGGCGACCGCTGAACCGAACGCCGACAAACCGACCATCACGCTGCACGTGGTGGCGAGCCTCGACGGCTTCATTGCCCGGAACGACAACACCATCGGCTGGCTCGACGCCCCGGCCGACGCCTATCCGGCGGGAGTTTCGGAAGCCAGCGCCGCGGGCATGGTGGCGGCGATCGACTGCTTCGTGCTCGGCTCGCGCACGTACGAGCACGCGCTCGAGCTCGGCTGGCCTTATGGCAACACGCCGACGATCGTCATGACAAGTCGGCAACTGCCCGCGCCGCACCCGAGCGTCGAGTTCCACTCGGGCGACCCGCGCCGCCTGGTCGCAGAGGTGTTGTCGCCGCGTTTCAAGAACGTCTGGCTGGTGGGGGGCGCCCTGTTGGGCCAAAGCTTCTTGAAGCTCGATCTGGTGGACGAAATTCGCCTGGCGATCGCGCCGACCCTGCTGGGCGACGGCCTGTCGCTGTTCGGCAACTCGCTGCCCGAGACGAAATGGCGGCTGCAAAACGTCATGGCCTACAAGACCGGCTTCGTCGAGCTGGGCTATCGCCGCGCCCCGGCCAACGGCTAGCGGCTAGCAGACCAGGCCGGGCGAGCGCTTGCCGGGTGTCGCCACAAGTGCGCGGTGCGCCAAGCGCTAGCGGTTCAGCGGGCCGGCTGCCGCCGGATCACGCAGGCCACGCCGCCGCAGTCGAACCAGCAGTGGCCCAGCTCGTCGGCCTCGCGCACCGTGGCGCTGCCGCGGTTGGCTGGGTCGTTCACAATCACGTCGCCTTCGGGCGTAAACCCGCGAATGACGATCAAGTGCTGGGCGCCCTGCACCTGAACGGCGGCGATGACCGGCAACCCTTGCCGGAGCAACTGCCTCACCTGACTCCAATCGCGTACCCGCTGTATCCAGCCGTCAAGGCCCAGCTCGCCCGCCCTGGCCACCGCGCGGGCCCCATTGCCGAACATGCCCGTGTCGGGATCGTAAATCGCCAGGGCGTTTTCGGTGAGCGGGCGATCCACGTTCCAGTAGTTCAGAACCATTGTCACGCACGCGGGCAGACAAACCGCCTCGCTTAACGGCGGGGGTGCCTCGTATTGAGAGACCTGCGGCACCTCGACACTGGCGGGCTCGCCCTCGTCAGGCTCGTTGCCGGCCTCGAGCCGGGTGCGTTCGGCGGCGCCGGCAACTTCTCCGCTGTAGGCAACCGAAACGCGGCGCAGGCCAGGGCTTACCGCGGGGTTGACGTCAAAGCTCTGTAAGCTCGCCCGCACCTGGTAGGCATTGGCCGGCCGACGCAATAGCACCAGCGGCATGTCGGGCCTGACGGCGCCGTGCTCGAACCGCACGACCCGATCGTTGGGCAGACGCTCGTCGTGGCGCACATGAATCGTGCGGCCCCAGCGGCCCACGTACAGCCAGGGAGACCACTGGCCGCTGGCGGCGTCGCGCGTGCGGACGTGAAAGAACACGCCCGTCGCGGGCGGCGTGTCC
>CAZPED010000358.1:0-4884 GCA_964585335.1 uncultured Planctomycetaceae bacterium
GGGAAGAAGTGATCGCCCAATGAAAAAGCCCCGGCGGCGTTCGAGCGCCCCGAGATCATCTACTTTTGCCAGGCGGGGGCCGCGCTCAGCTTCATCGGACTGCTCACGCGCGTCGAGCGCCACGAGGCCACCGAGCCGCACGAAGCTCCCACGCTCAAGAGCCTGGGCGAGGGGGTCAGCTTCGTCTGGGAGAACAAGGTAATTCTCGGCGCGATGGCGCTCGACATGTTCGCGGTGCTCTTGGGGGGCGCGACCGCGCTGTTGCCGGTCTTTGCCAAGGAGATTCTGCACGTCGGCCCGGCCGGCTACGGCTGGATGGCCTCGGCCCCCGCGATCGGCGCCATCCTGATGTCGCTGGCCCTGATGCACCGGCCCCCGATGTCGAAGGCCGGCCTGGCGCTGCTCTGGTCGGTGGCCGGCTTTGGCGCGGCCATCGTCGTGTTCGGCCTGTCCAAGTGGTTCGCGCTGTCGTTCGTGGCGCTGCTGCTCACCGGCGCGTTCGATTGCATCAGCGTCGTCGTGCGGCACACGCTTGTGCAAACGCTTACTCCCGACCGCATGCGCGGCCGCGTCTCGGCCATCAGCGGCATGTTCATCAGCGCCTCGAACGAGCTGGGCGAGTTCGAGTCGGGCACGCTGGCCCGCTTCACTTCGCCCATTTTTGCCGTGGTCAGCGGCGGCATTGGCACCATCGCCGTGGTGATCACGGCGGCGCTCACCGTGCCGGAATTGCGCAAGTACGGTCCGCTCGACGGCCACTTGCACGCGGCGCCCACGCCCCCTGAGCCCGAGCCGGCCGCCACCGCGCCGTCGCCGGCCGAGACGGCCTGAGCCGCGCTATTCGGCGAAAGGGAACTTGGCGTCGAGCTTCGACTTCGACAGCTCGACCAGAAACGGCGCCAGCCGCTCCACGACCCGGTCGAGCAGCTTGCGCCCTTTTTCGGCCGACGCGGCGTGCGGGTAGCCCGAGCCCGAGTTGGTCGTCAGCAGGTGCCAGGGCCGGGTAATCGACACCCAGCCTTTATTCACCGCTTCGAAGCGGCTTTTGGCCACGCGGCCATCGTCGGCCGCCAGCGAGCCGTCGGCGTTGCGGGCCACCAGCGTCGGAAAGCAGGCCAGTCCGAACGAGGTTTCCATTTCGCCGGCGTGGTCATCGGGATGCTCGAAGATCTCATCCTCGATATCGCGCAGCGCGCTATATCAGTTGCACAAAAAGATGTTCACCTTGGTCTTGCCGTACAGCTCGCGGAGCAGGGCCTTGAAGTCGTTGCCGCCGTGGCTGTTGAGCAGCACCAGCTTGTACACGCCGTGATGTTCGAGCGACTTGACCAGGTCGGTGATCACGGCGAACAGCGTCGAGGGGTTCAAGTTCATGGCCATCGGAAAGGCCATCTGGTTCGTCTCGGTGCCGTAGGGAATCGTGGGCAGCAGCACCACCTTGGCCCCCTGGGCATGGGCCGCCTCGCACAGCCGCTCGCCGACGGTCTCGCCCTCGTACATGTCGGTGCCGTAGGGCAGGTGCAAGTTGTGCGGCTCGGTGGCGCCGCAGGGCAGCACGGCCACTTCGTAGGGGTGATCTTTCAAATACCCGTAGTTGACTTCCGAGAGCTTCCAGGGTCGCACGATTGCAGCCTCGCAGTTGCCAGAGAACCAGGGGGAAAATCAAGCGGCATGACGTCGGCGCTCAATCGTACACTCTCCCCGCTCCCCGCGATAGCGCGACGACGTGCCCCGCGCGATGGGCCGCCGGGCGCAATCGGCAAACAGAACTCGTCAGCGACTTAACTCGTTTTCCGCAACCACTCTGAAACGAGCAACGCAACGATAATCAAGTCGACGATTAGCAACGCGGTAAGTATTGCGGTCGCCAGGTGCGACCCCAAGCGACGCTGCCTCTGCGTGAGCGGACCGGCGCGGAGTCGCCAGGCCCCGATGAAGAAGGGAGCCGCCACGATCGAGCAGCAGGGGAAGAATTCCCAAAAGGCCTGTGCCCCATTGCGATGCCAGTCGAGAATGCTGGCGTAAACGCCCGGCACGAAGAACAGTAGCCCAATACCAACCAGCAGCAAGCTGGTTACCCTGCGGGCCGCACTGATGCGATGGCCCTCGGGCTCCTGACCATCGGGCAACCAATCGGGGCGATCATCCATAAAACTTTGCGATGCCGTCTGCACGGGTCACAGCCAACCCGTGATGGAGATTCAGTCCACGCTCGTTAGCCGCTGGCTCATTGAAAACCACACTACCGCGCCGCGTCAGCCGCCGCTTCCGGCTGGCTCATGAACGCGCGGTATTGGCGGTCGAGTGTCTCGTAACTGGCGCCGGTCAGCTCGGCCAGCGTGCGCGTGGTGGCTCGGCCGTGATAGATCGCGTCCAGATAGCGCACCAGCGGCTCGCGATACGCGCCCCCTTGGCCGTGCATGAAAAAATCGGCCAGCCCCGACGCCTGGCTATAGAGCTGCTGAATCCGGGGGTCGTGCTGCACCGCCTGCATTCCCAGCGCCACGAACTCGGCCAGCGGCACGTAGAAGTTGTCTTCCAGCAAGCGATACCGGGCTGCCGGCGCCCGGCCCGCATCGCGCCCGCCCAGGCTGAACCAGCCGTCCGCGCGCTCGCTCAGCGTCGCCAGGTAGCAGGCGATGCCCTCGATGATCCAGAAGTGCCTGTCGCGAGCCACTTCGCTGGCCACGCCCGCCGCCTCGTGAAACAGTTGGTGCGTCGCCTCGTGATAAAGTGTGCCCGGCTCCTGTTCCTCGCCCGCGAAGAAATACGCCGTGCGGGTCTCGCTCAAGTAGATGCCGATCGTGATGTCGATCTTCGGCTGCACGGGCCGCAGCGCCGCGATGTATTCGTCGCGCGTGCGGTAATACACCACGTTGTGTTGCCGCGGCTCGCGGCGGCTGGCCCGCCCTTCGAACCGCTTCGCCAAATCGCCTTCGCCCACCAGGTAGCCGATAAACACCTGCTGCCAGATCGCGTACAGCGTCTCCAACCGCCGCGACAGCCGCACGCCTTCCTCCAGGCTGTGATTCGTGGTGACAATATAATGGTCGCTCTCGACGCGCCAGCCGCGCTTGACGTCCTGCCGCAGGGCCGCTTCGGCCTCGGCCGAGAGCCAGCGCCCCTGATAGTTCCGCTCGCCGCGCTCATAGCGGGGCACGTGCGCCTTGGGCAGCCAGCCGAACGTGTCGTGCCAGACCTTGCCCGCGTTGAGCTGCCGCACTTCGAACGGCGTGTGCCAGGCCTCGCGAAAGCGCACGTAGCCCAGCAGCTTGCGGGCTGCCTTGTGATCGGCATTTTCGCGCACCGCCTCGATTACCAGCTCGTAGGCCAGCGCCGGCCGGTGCTCGCTCAAAGCACGTTTCGCCAGCGCCATCAGGGCGTCGGCCTGCGCGTCGCGCAGCGCCTGCCATTGCTTCCGCCAGGGCTCGCTGGCGCCCTCGGCCGTGGCCGGCTCGCCAGCCATCGTCGGCGGCAGCACGTAAAGCGTCAGCCGATCGGCGGGCCGCGCGGGCAACCACGCGTTGAGCTCTTCGGCGGCCGTGGCGAGCTGCTGCTGTTGGCACTCGGCGGCCAATTTTGCCAGCCGCGCGGCATAGTTGGCATACAGCGTGGCGCGCTCGGTATCGAGACCGGCCGCGTGGCAGAGAGCGCTCGCCGCGGCACACCACGCCACGGCCACCATCAATTGCAGGCGCAGTGGCAGCATACCTTGTAGTCTAACACCGCCCCCGGCCCGGCGCGCCCCGCCGGCCGGGATTGCCGGCCCGCTGAATGCATAAGTGCGGCTGCTAGGCCTCCGAAAAGGCCGCGTCAAAGGCGATGCTGCTGGGCGCAAAGTCCAGATTTCGCACGAATTGGCAGGCTTCCTTGGCCCCCGCCTCCCGATCCATCCCCGGGTCCTCCCACTCGACCGACAGCGGACCCGCGTACTTGATCTGGTTCAGCGCTCGAATGATCTCCTCGAAATTGATCGAGCCGCGCCCCGGCGAGCGAAACTCCCAGCCGCGGCGCGGATCGCCAAACGGTAAGTGGCTGCCCAAAATGCCGCTGCGGCCGTTGAGCGTCACCACGGCGTCTTTCACGTGCATGTGGTAAATGCGGTCGGGAAAGGCGCGCACGAACTCGACCGGGTCGATGCCCTGCCAGTGCAAGTGACTGGGATCGAAGTTGAAGCCGAACTCCTCGCGCCGCTCGAGCGCCGCCAGCGTCCGCTCGGCGGTCAGAATATCGAAGGCGATCTCGGTCGGATGCACTTCCAAGGCGAACTGCACACCGCAATCGGCGAACACGTCGAGAATCGGGTGGAAGCGCTTGGCCAGCAAGTCGTAGCCGGCCTGAATCTGGGCCTCGCTGACCGGCGGAAACGAATAGAGCAGGTGCCAAATGCTGGAACCCGTGAAGCCGTTGACAACGCCCACGCCCAGCTTCTGCGCCGCGCGGGCCGTTTTTTTCAATTCCTCGGCGGCGCGCTGGCTGACGCCGGCCGGGTCGCCGTCGCCCCAAACGTGTGGCGGCAGAATGGCTTTGTGCCGCTCGTCGATCGGGTCGAGTACGGCCTGGCCTACCAGGTGGGCGCTGATGGCGTGCACTTGCAGCTCGTGGCGCTCCAGCAAATCGCGGCGGCCTGCGCAATAGCCTTTGTCGTCGAGCGCCCGACCGACGTCGAAGTGGTCCCCCCAGCAGGCCAACTCCAAACCCTGGTAACCGAATTCGCTAGCTTTGCGAGCGACGTCTTCGAGGGGCAAGTCGGCCCATTGCCCAGTGAACAGCGTGATCGGTCGGCCCACGTGCAAGCTCCTTCCAACGAAAGACGCCCCCCGCCGATACTTCCCATGCGAATTCGGCGTGAATTCATTGTGACAGTTCCTCACCGGGCTGCAA
>CAZPED010000359.1:0-4876 GCA_964585335.1 uncultured Planctomycetaceae bacterium
GGCCCAGGCCATCGTCGACCACCAGACCGAGTTTCTCAGCAAGGGTCCCGAAGCGATCGAGCCCTTGAAAATGCAGCAGATTGCCGACAAGGTCGGCGTGCACGTGACCACGGTCAGCCGGGCCGTGGACGACAAGTGGATTCAGACGCCCCGGGGGATTTTCCCGCTCAAGCGTTTCTTCTGCGGCGGCACGGTCAGTGCCGATGGCGAGGAAGTGGCCTGGGACGCCGTGCGGTTGAAGTTGCAGGAAATCATCGATCACGAAGACAAGCACCACCCGCTCTCGGACGACGAGCTGGTACGCGAGCTGGCCAAACACGGGCTGACCGTTGCCCGGCGCACCGTCACCAAGTATCGCAAAGCAATGAACATTGCCAGTTCGCGGCAGCGGCGCGACTGGTCGGCCGAGTCGCCCGGCGACGAGCCGGAAGAAGCAGCCGAAACGAATGGCGCGCCGTCCGAGTCACTTGCCCCGCCGGCAGCCATGACACACGACGCGGTCCCGCCAGTTACCGTCGAAGCGCAGGCCAGACCGCCACTGCCCGAGCCAGTCGCAGCTCCAGGCGCAACCGTGCAGCCCAGCGGAAGCGAACTTTCGGCCGGCCATCAGCCGCCGCAGAGCCCAAGTGCCAGTCCGACCGTGCATCCGGCCAACCCTGGCCTATACGCTCCGTAGTCGGAATTTGAACGGTCGAGGCTCAGTTGTCGACAACGCCAATCGACTCGATGCGGCGGCCCCGGCGAATCTGCTCGGCCCGACGCGCGTCATCGATCTTCTTGGCAATGCTCTCGACCTCCTCGATGCCGCGCAGCCACAGCCGTGGGTCGGTACGGTCGCTGGAGGTAATCAGGATGCGGCCGCTGTTCACGGCCCGCTCGATCAGCCCTTGTTCGTAAGTGACGTCGTGCACTTCGATCAACTCGATGCGATTGGTCACGCGCGTCAGCACGCCGGTCCGATGATAGAACATCTGGTTGGTCAGTTTGTAGCTCACCCCCAGGCGCCGGGAGAGAAACAACACCGCGGCGAATATCCACAGCAGCAGGGCCACGCCCAGCGGCACGGCCCAGAACGACGATTCGCGCATCATGACCGCCCCGACGACGAGTGCCACGGTGGCCACCGCGCAGCCCACCAGCGGTCCGATCATGGCCTTGGCCGAGTAGCTGCCTTCCCAAAGCGTTTCTTCGGGAACATCGGCGGCGCGGCGTTTGGCCGCCCCCGCGTCGGCTAGCGCCGCGGCAGTCATCGTCGAACCGCCCGAGCGGGTCTTCTCCGCAGTCTCGGCCGGGGGCAACTTGGCGCCACACTGGGCGCAAAATGCGCTGCCGCTCGGTACTTCGGCGTTGCAAACGGGACACTTCATCGGGAACGCTCCTTCAGATCGGCTGCGAATTGCCAGCTCAATGCTTCGCGCGGCCGACATTATAGAACCGGCCTTAGTCTTGAAGCCAGTAGTGCCGCGCCGCTCTGCTGGCAGTACTTCGCTCTTGATCGACGAGTCTTGAGGTTGGACAGCCAGCGGCGGATGTTTCGCAGCGCGAAATTGCAACGGGGCGTTGGTCGCTGCTGGCCGCGCGTGGTATCATAGGGCACTCGGCCTTTCGACGGGCAAAAGGCCCAGACCCGCTCGAGCGTCTTATGAAGTGTCCTATTTGCGGCGTCGACAACGACCGCGTGATCGATTCGCGGGCCAGCCACGATGGTGCGGCCATTCGTCGTCGCCGCGAGTGCCTGGGCTGCCAGGCCCGCTACAACACCTACGAGCGGATCGACGATCCGATCCGCTGCCCCTTCTGCCACGACGATTCCAATCGGGTGCTCGAGACCGAAATCAGCGAAGGGGGCTTTGCCGTCCGCCGGCAGCGCGAATGCCTGGCTTGCCGACGGCAGTTCGCCACGTTCGAGCGGAGCGAGGAACGGGCGCTCAAGGTCGTGAAGAAGGACGGCACGCGGGCCCCGTTTGAACGGCAGAAGATCCGCCAGGGACTGGAAAAAGCCTGCTGGAAACGCCCGATCAGCGACGAACAGATCGAGGTTGTGGTGGCGGCCGTCGAAAACGAAATCCACTCGCAATCGCAGGCCGAGGTGTCGACTTCGCACCTGGGCGAACTGGTAATGCAGCACCTGCGCAAGCTCGACCAGGTGGCCTTCGTCCGCTTTGCCAGCGTCTACCGGCAGTTCCAGGACGTACAAGATTTCGTCGACGAGCTCGATGAAATCATGGCCGAGCCTCCCGCAGCCACTCCTCCAGGCCGGACCGATTGACGGCCACCAGTCGGCGCGTCATCCTGCCTGCCCCGCCTGTTGGCCAGACAAAACCTGGCTGATTGAGTGTCGCCTAGGCCAGCAGGCCGCTATTGGCATGCTGTTCGATCCAGGAATCAGCGGCATTGGCCAGTTCGTCCTCGCCGTCCAGGACGCTAGCGGCCCAGTTGTCGATTGCGGATAAAGCAAGCAATGCCTGGTCGTGAGCCGTGGCGCTTTCAGCAATGTTGGTCATCGGCACCGTCAGCAACAAGCGAGTCGTTGCTTGCAGCGGAGCGCTCGTGGCCGGCGTGGCGCTGGGGGGTACCGATGCCGCGTCTGCTTCGGCAATCGAAGATACTCCAAATCGCCGCGCCACAGTGCCTTGCACCGTGTAGTAGCTTTGGGCGACCGATGCGGTCACGGACGAGGCCGAACTGGAACTCGACGTGACGCTCGCCTTGGCCAGCGCCACGGTGAGGGCGGCGTTGATGCCACCGACGGAATCGGAACCCGCGATCTGGTGGTTGGCCCCTTCGACGATCAACGTGCGTAGCTGCGCCGCCGTCAGATTGTGGTTTGCCGAGAGTGCCAGCGCGGCCAGGCCGGCCACTTGCGGAGTAGCCATGCTCGTTCCGCTGAGCAGGGCGTACTGATGATTCAGGTACGTACTGTAGACGTTGACCCCCGGGGCGTCGACCTGCACGGCGCCACTGTTACCCACGCGGTTGCTGAAGCTGGCCAGCACGTTCGACGAATTGTAGGCGCCAACCGAAATGACATTGGCCAGCGTGGCGCTGAAGTCGGCCGGGTACGAGGGGGTCGAACCGCCGTCGTTGCCCGCGGCCGCCACGACCAGCACGTTATGCTGCTGGGCGTATTGTAGCGCCGACAGAATGACCGAGCTGAGCGAACCGCCGAGGCTAAGGTTGATGATGTTGGCCCCGTTGTCGACGGCATAGCGAATGCCGGCCGCCACGCTGTTGGCGCTACCCGAGCCATCGGCCCCCAGCACGCGCACCGGCATGATCGTGGCGTCGGGCGCCACGCCCGTGCTGCCGGTGCCGTTGGCCGCCGCGGCAATGATGCCGGCCACGTGGGTGCCGTGCCCGTTGGCGTCGGTCGGATTGTTGTCGCTGCTGGCAAAGTCCCAACCCGAGTTGTCGTCGACGTAGCCGTTGTGGTCATCGTCGATGCCGTTGCCGGGGATCTCTCCCGAGTTGACCCAGATCTGGCTCGACAACTCGGGATTGCTCATGTCGACGCCGGTATCGATGACGGCCACCACGACGCCCTGCCCCTTGTAGCCTTGGGCCCAGGCCTCGGGCGCATTGATCGAATTCAAGCTCCAGTCGTTCGCGCCGCCATAGTAGGCCACGTCAGGAAATGCCGATACGGGCGAGGTGGGCGTGGTCGGAGTCGTGGGCGTCGTGGGGGTGGTGGGAGTCGTTGGCGTTGTCGGAGTCGTGGGCGTAGTTGCGATCGCCGTGGCATCGAGCGTAAACGTGTACGAACTGACCGCGCGTCGCCAGGGTATGATGCCGACGTAGTACACGCCGGCCGAAAGCGTCTGCGAGATCGATTCCGAGGCCGTGCCCCACTTGTCCGACAAACCAATCCGCTGCCCGCGGCTGTTGTAGAGGGCCATATCGATATCGGCCTGCAACCCCGTCAGACCGACAACCAGCTTCGACTGTGCGGCGAGCGTGAACTTGACGAAGTCGGCCGTATCGACACCACCAACGGATCCGGGGAGCGAAACGGCCCCCGAGACGGTGCCCAGGTCTTGCGCGGTCCCCAGAGTCGATCCGGCATCTGCCGCCTGGTAGGTATCGCCGGCCACGAGGCTGGCAATGCTGGCCGGCATGGCCGAGTCTTGCTTAGGGTCGGTGCTGCACAGGCCGTTGCCGGAGAGCAGATACCGTGCTTCGAGTTGCTCGGCAAAACGGTTGCACCGGCCGACCTCTCGCCCCGCCAGTACGATGGAAGATCGCCCCGCCCGGAAACCACGCCGCCGTCGCTGCCATGCCATGGTGTCGCCCTTTCTCTCGTTCCAGCCCCGAGGTTGCTCACCCCTACTAGGACGGAACGCCGGCGGTAATGTCACGTTGGCAATCGGCCCAAAAACGCAGGCGCATGGTGCGCGCGCAGAGGCATGGCCTAGATCGTTGCCAGGCAGGAACTTAGACGGCGTCGCCCCGCCGAGGCAGTGGCGTGGCAATCCTGACGAGCGAGCGGCGGATTAATCCTGCCGGCTGACCACCAGCTCGGTTAGCGACACCAGCACGTCGCGGGCAGCACCGGCCGGCAACCGGCTGGCCTCGTCGCGGGCCGCCCGGGCGTACTCCACGGCTTTGTCGCGGGTGTACTGCAGCGCGTCGCTACGTTCGAGCCACACGTTCACCTGCTGGCGATCGGCCCGGTTTTGCGACGAGAGCAACTCGATCAGCTCGGCCCGTTCATCGGTCGAGCATTGACTGAGCAAGCGAATCAGGGGCAGCGTGGGCTTTTGCTTTTCCAGATCGGTGCCCAGGCTCTTGCCCATCGATTCTTCGTCGCCGGTTAGGTCGAGCACGTCGTCGACGATTTGGAAGGCGATACCAAGGCTACGGCCGTAGCGGTCCATCG
>CAZPED010000360.1:0-4864 GCA_964585335.1 uncultured Planctomycetaceae bacterium
CGCCACACCCAGGAGGACTGTTGCATGCCGAAATTTGTAATCGAACGAGAAATGCCAGGTGCCGGTGATTTGACGCGCGACCAGTTGCAGGCCGCGTCACAAACCTCGTGCAGCGTGCTGCAAGCGTTGGGGCCACAGATTCAATGGGTCGAGAGTTACGTGACCGACGACAAAATTTACTGCATCTACGTGGCGCCCAATAAAGAGCTCATTGAAGAGCATGCCAAGCGCTGCGGCTTTCCGGCTAAACGCGTGTCAGAAATTCGAGCCACGATCGACCCGACCACGGCCGAGAGCTAGAGCGGCTAGCAGCCGGCGCGTCCCACGGCGCTCGTCCGGTGACGCGTGAATGCAAAACGGGCCAGGCGATTGGCCTGGCCCGTTTCGTTGTTCCGATTGCTTGGGGGGAGGGGAACTACGCAGGCTGGACGGAAGCGGCGCGGGGACCCTTGCCCTTGTTCGATCCGCCATCTTCGACGGTGTACTCGACGCGCTGTCCTTCGGTCAGGTCGTCGAAGCCTTGGTTGGCCACGATCGAATGATGAAAGAACACGTCGGTGCCACTGTCGGTTTGGATAAATCCAAAACCCTTGTCCTGCACAATTTTCTTGATCTTACCCAGCGCCATACGCAGTCACTCCTGCACGCACTCACGAGAATTCGTTCGCCCCTAGATGCGAGACCTTCGTTCGGGGCATCTAGGATTCCACGAGCGTGGAACTCGCCCATCTTACACGACTATTTCACGGGAGCCAGACAGAGGCGCTAGAAAATCTCAACTTTTTGGGGGGTGTGCTAAAATGTCGCATGCCCTAGCATGCACGCAGATTTCCCCTGCCTTGCCCCACCGGCGCTCCAACCGGCTCGGCGTAGGGAAAACGCCCGGCCAATCGCTCGGTGGCCGGCTCCAGCGTGACCAGTACATGCTTGAAGGCGGGGGTCTTCGATTGCGGATCGAGCCGCCGCGGCACCAGCACGTTCGCCTCGGGGTAGTACATCAGCACGTTGCCCGGCTTGATGGCCGGATACGCCCTGGCCAGCACGCCGTTGAGCACCCCCACTTCGCTGCGGACCGTCACCAGCGAGTCGGCCGCAAGGCCCAGCCGCTCCAGGTCCTCGGGGTGCACCAAGACGATGTCTCGGCGGTCCTGGCCCCGGTACAGGTCGTAATCCTCGTACACCACGGTGTTGAACTGGCCTTCGCTGCGCACGGTCATCAAGCGCAGCTGTCCGTCGGGCGTTTCGTGCTCGGGGAGCGAGAGCGTCTGCAAGTGAGCCTTGCCATCGGCCGTGGGAAAGCTCGGCGCGGCCAGCCGGCGACCGGGAATCTGGAACTCGTGCTTGGTTTGCGCGATGTCGGCCAATTGTTCCCAGCCGGGGACGATGCGGGCAATCGCCTCGCGAATCGTTTGCGGATTCGACCACTGAGTCCAGTCGAGCGGCGTGCTGCGCCCGAGCACGCGATGGGCCAACTGCGAGAGCACTGCCAACTCGCTCAGCGGTCCCTCGTGGCGCGCCGGGCCACCGTCGCTCAGGCGAATGAAATTGAACATCGATTCCTGTGTCGTCGCCGCCGGCTCTTCGTCGCGTGCCAGCACCGGCAGCAAAATCGTTTCGCGGGCCAGGCCGTGAGCATGCCCAGTGTTGAGTGTTGTGTTTAGGTCGACGAGCTGCTCGAGCTGGCCAAGCGCATGGGCGGCAAACGTGGCATCGGGGTTCGAGCCGTAGAGGTTTCCGCCCAGGCAAAAGCCGAATTTCACCTGGCCGGTGGCGGCGGCCTCCATGCAAGCCATGGTGTCGAGCCCGGCGTCGGTTGGCAGCTTCACGGCAAAGTGCGATTCGAGTTTGTGCAGGATTGCGTCGCGCAGCTTGGGGGTGACGCCGACCGAGCCAATGCCTTGAACGTTCGAGTGCCCGCGAATTGGCAGCAGGCCCGCGCCCGGCCGGCCAACCATGCCGCGCAGCAGCGCCAGGTTGGCAATCGCCTGCACGTTGGCCACGCCGTGGACGTGGTGCGTGATGCCCATGGTCCAGGAAAAGATCACCCGTTTGGCGGCCAGATATTGGCGCGCGACCGTGTCGATTTGCTCGCGCGCGACGCCCGATTGCTGGCATATCTGGGTCCAACTGGCAGCGGCCAATGATTGCCGCAGCTCGGGCCAGGAGGTGGTGTGGTTTTCCAGGAAATCAACGTTGGCTCCGCCCAGCTCGACTACGCGCTTGGCAATGCCGGTGAGCAACGCCAGATCGCCCCCGATATGCGGCTGGACGTACAAGCTGGCAATCGGCGAACCGAACAGCAAGCTGCGCACGTCGCTCGGCACGGCGAAGTTGACCATGCCGGTCTCGACCACCGGGTTGATGACCACGACCTGGCCGCCCTGGCGGCGCAGGTTGACCAGCGATCGTAATAGCCGTGGATGGTTACTGGCCGGGTTGCCGCCGATGACAAACACCAGGTCGGCGTTTTCGACGTCTTCGAGCGAAACAGTCGCGGTGCCCACGCCCAACGAGGCCGACAGGCCGACGCCGCTGGCCTGGTGGCAGTAGTAGCTGCAATTGTTGACGTTGTTGGTGCCGTACAGTCGGACAAACAGGTGCAAGAGAAAGCCGGCTTCATTCGAGCTGCGCCCGCTGGCATACCAGAAGGTTTGTTGGGGCGCTAGCTGGCGCAGCTTGGCGGAAATCCGCTCGAGAGCATCCTCCCAGCTGATCGGCTGGTAGTACTGTGAACCCGCCTCGTGAACGACGGGGGTTGTCAGCCGCCCGCAGTATTCCAGTTCGCGGGGCGAGAGCGCTTGCAGCTGGGCGACGGAATACGTGCTGAAGAACTCGTTGCGAATGGCCCCTTGCATGTCCGAGGCCATGGCCTGGAGCGATTTTTTGCAGACTTCCGGAAAATGTCCGGCCTCGTTGACCATGCCGCCGGCTTGCCCGCCCATGCCCAGCGCGCAGGTCTTGCAGGCATTCTTGGTGCGCATGGCTTGCCAGAGCTTGAAGATGCCCCCCACCTCGCGCGCTTTTCGCAGTGTGTACCAGACCGCTGGCCAGCCGCCGCCCCGTTTGACTTTGCGCATCGTGGTTTTCCGCCCGACTTCAGTTCGCTGAACCGACCAAGTCCGATCCCTTACGATTGTAGCCGACGGGCTGCCGCCAAGCCGAGGGGCGTCGCGCCGCGGCCCCTCGTGGGGAATTGCTCGTTTCCCCGCTACGGGCCATGCATTACAATTGGGCCGAGCCAAAACGGGCCCCGGCGGCTGTCAGCCAGCCGGGGCCCCGCCGCCGAGAACAAGGGATTTGCCTCAGGACGTGGGAGCGCAGCGCATGCATCGACGACATTGGGCGTGGGGAGCAATCTTGCTGGGCTGCGGCCTAGTCGGTTTGGCCCGGGGCGCCAACGACTTGGGGCCAGCGATCGAAACCTTGCGAGCCGTCGAGCGCGAGGGCAAAGGCAACGTTGCGGCCAGCAAGGCCTGGTCCCAACTGACCGCCAGCGCCAGTAGCGACCAGTTACCAGTCATTCTCGAAGGGTTGGACGGCGCGAGCCCCCTGGCGGCCAACTGGCTGCGGGCAGCAGTCGATGCCGTGGCGGAACGGGGATTGCGAGCCGACGGCAGCCTGCCGCTGGCCAAGCTCGAGGGCTTTTTGCGCGAGACGCACCACGACCAGCGGGCTCGACGATTGGCCTACGAGTGGCTGGTGCGCAGCGACCCCAAGGCGGCCGAGCGTCTGATTCCGCAGATGCTGGACGACCCCAGCTTGGAGATGCGCCGCGACTCGGTGGCGCAGGTTTTGGCCGCCGCCGACAAGGCGATGGCTGATAAAGACGAGAAGGCGGCGCTGGCACAATATCGCCGCGCGCTGGGGGCCGCGCGCGACCTGGATCAGATCAAAACGATTACGGATGCCCTGAAAAAGCTCGGGCAGCCCGTGGACCTGGCACACCACTTCGGCTTTTTGCAGGATTGGAAGCTGGTGGGGCCATTCGACAACCGGCAGGGCAAGGGGTTTGCCGTTGCGTATCCGCCCGAGGCGGCTGCCGACACTTCGGCCGCGTATGACACACCCGAGGGCAAGCTGACCTGGAAGGCCCATCACACGGACGACGAATATGGCCAGGTGGACTTGAACAAGGCAATTGGCAAGCAGAGCGGCGTGGTGGGCTATGCCCTGGCCGAGTTTCAGAGCGATGCCCGCCGGCCCTGCGAGTTGCGCTTGGGTTCGGAAAGCGCCACGAAGATCTGGCTCAACGGCAAGTTGATCTCATCGGTCGAGGTCTATCACGCCAACGGCACGATGGACCAGTACGTGGCCCGGGGCGAGCTGCAAGCCGGCAAGAACATCATCCTGGTGAAGGTCTGCCAGAACGAGCAGACCGAGGATTGGGCCCAGGATTGGAAGTTTCAGTTGCGCGTGTGCGACATGAGCGGCAAGGCCATTCTGGCCGTCGATCGCCCGGCGCCGCGCCCGACAAGCAATCAGACCGCCCAAGCGGCGAAGGAGTAAGGGAATGAGATTGGCACGAACCATGGTACTGACGCTCTTGGGCTGCCTGCTGGTCCTGCCGGCGGCGCCGGCGGGCGACTGGCCGCAATTTCGCGGACGCGAAAGCAACAGCGTGAGCCGCGATACGCAACCGCCCAAGGATTGGAGCGAAACCCAAAACGTCGCCTGGAAGGTGGCTTTGCCGGGGCGCGGACCGTCGAGCCCGATTGTTGTGGGCTCGCGCGTGATCGTGACCAGCTCCAGCGGCGTGCAACAGGATCGGTTGCACGTGCTGTGCTTCGACGCTGCCAGCGGCAAGCAGCTGTGGGAGCGGCAGTTTTGGGCCACCGGGCGCACGCTCAGCCATCCGGCCAGCGCC
>CAZPED010000361.1:0-4842 GCA_964585335.1 uncultured Planctomycetaceae bacterium
GGGTCGGGCGCCGCGACCGGGAGCGGTCAGGTGACCGTGAAGGAGGTGACCATGGACTACTACGAACAGCAGCGCCGCGACATGCTCCGACGACAAGAGGCGGACCGAATTGATACGCAGCGACTGGCTCGGCAAACGTCCGGCGCGATCATTGGGATCGCGTTGATCCCGTGGGCCTTGATCGCGATCCTCGCGTACCACGTGGTCACGCGTTCGAAGCGGCGGCGCTAGCGCCGCCGACGCCTGCGCACTCGATGCCCCAGACCAGCCCCTCGCCGCGCACGTTGGCCACCAGGTCGAGTTGTTGCAGGCGCACGAGGCCCTCTTCGATCACTTCGGCCAGTCGCTGGCTGTGTGCGAGCACGTCGGTGGTTTCAAACTCATCGAGCGTGGCCAGTACGGCGGCGCAGCCCAGGGGCGATGCGCTCCAGGTATCCGAACCTTCGCCGTAGTGCATGGCGGCAAACAAGTCGGCCCGGCCTACCGCGGCATCGACCGGAATGCCATTGCCCAGGCCCTTGCCCAGAATCACGATGTCGGGCTCGACGCCGTAGTGGGTAAAGGCATACAGCGAACCGGTGCGACCAAAGTTGGCTTGGACTTCGTCGAGAATAAAGACGATGTCGTGGGCTCGGCAAAAGCGCTGGAGCAGTTGCAGGTATTCTTTTTGCGGGTGATACGACCCGCCGCCCCCCAGGTAAGGTTCGGTGACCAAGCAGCAAATGCGGCTACCGTGTTCGGCCCAGAGCGCGGCCAGCTCGTTCTCGTAGGGCGTCAGATCGAGCGGCTGGCGGCGGCGTTCGACGCTCGCGCATTCTTCGGTCGGAAAGCGGAGAAACCGCACCCGCGGATCGCGTTCCGCATCGCGTTCGCTGCCAGTCACGGCGCCGGCCAGCCCCTTCTTGCCGTGAAAGCCGTAGCGCGTGGCCAGAATGACATTCTCGCCGGGGCGCCGGTCGAGCGCGGCCCAGAGTGCCTTTTGCACGGCTTCGCTGCCGGTGGCGGCCCACAACACTTGCTCCAGGCGTCTGCCGCCGGGCTGGCCTTGCAGGCTGGCCACCAGGCGTTCGCTGGCTTGTACTTCGAGCGGCGTGAGCGCGTTGTAAGCGGTGAGCGTGGCGGCGCTGAAGAAGTCGCCGCCCGACGGGACCTGGTCGAGCCCCATGTAGCGCAACAGGCGCTGCCACCACCGGGTCGGGTTATGCCCCAGGTTGGCGACCAACACACCCGAAGTGAAGTCCACGAGCTTGCGCCCCTCGGGGGTCCAGTGGTAACAGCCTTCGCTGCGGGCCAGCACGGCCAGGCTGGGAGTGTAGGTGCGCTGGGCCGCTGGTTCGACGCGCGCACTGCGGCGCCGCAGGGCGTTCGAGGCGTCTTCGCCCGGGTGTTGAATCGGAACAGGCTTGGAATGACTCATCGGGTATCTCGAACTACGGACGCGGTTGCAGCTACACGGGCGGCTGATAGAGAACTTCCGCCTCGCTCGACCCCGGCGCCAGCAGCACCAGGCCGCCGCGGGGATCATTGACGTTGACGACGCAGTTGGGCCGGCCAGCGGCGTGCCGGGCCAGAATGGCTTCCATGGCTTGAACGGTGGCCACGGTTTGCCGATCGGCCGACAGATCGTTGTAGGCCAACTCGCGCGCGGCAGCCAGTCGCGCGCCGCGCTGGGCCGCCGGGCCGGCGTGTTCGACGCGAGCCACCTCGCGGACGAAACGCTCGAGCACTTCGATGCCGTAGCCTCGTTGCGATCGCTCGCCCCAGGGTTCGACGAACGTGCCGTTGTAGTGGTTATTCATCGTGATCTTGCGCACTAGCGGCGTGCGGCCCTCGACCGTGCACTCGACGCCCCGTTTGCGGCTGTTAGCGTTCCACACGCCATTATCGAAGCGGAACTGCACCTCTTGTTCGACGTAGCCGGGAAAGTTGTCGGGCGTGACCCACGAGGTGTGAATGTCGAAGGCGGCCTCGCGGCCGTCGGCATACTCGTAGATCATGCGTAACTGGGTCGAATCCCAGGTGGGCCCATCGGCTGGCCCGACCAACCCCCGCTGACCGGTGCACTGCACCGATTTCAGCCGGCCGCCGAACGTGAAGTCGATCAGCTTGATGTAGTGCACGGCCACGTAAGTGCCGGGATTGCGGCCGGTGATCCACTCGGCGAACTGGCTGCCCGAAATGCTCTTAGGCTCGAGCAGCGTGCAGTAGCCGTTGTTGACGTGTTGCAGCTCGCCGTCGGCCACCAGCGTGCGCAGCTTTTTATGGTCGGGGTCGAGCAGCTTGTGATAAACGACCTTAGCCAGCACCTGGTGCTGGCGGGCCAGGGCGTCCAGCTCATCGAGTTCGGCCAGCGTGAGCACCGACGGCTTTTCGATCAGCACGTGCTTGCCGGCGGTGATTGCCGCCTTGGCCGCGGCGAAGTGTCGGTCGTCGGGCGTGGCCACGCACACAAAGTCGACCCCGCTGGCGAGCAGCTGGGTCATGCTGCCGGGCTCTTGAAAGCTTTGAAACGACGTGATGGCACCTGGCAAGCGGCGATATTCCTCGGCCCGCTTGCCGGTGCGGCTGGCCACGGCGGCCAGTTCGACATCCAAAATTCCCACGCCGGGTTCAAACAGGCTCTGGCGGCGCACGGTCTCGAAGAACGGGCGGTAAGTTTCGTCGAAGATCATGCCCATGCCCACCATACCGGCCCGCAGGCGGTGGACAGTAGCGACGTGGTTTGGCTTGGCGGTCATGGGATTCATGGGACCCAGGATAGCGAAGAAAAGTTCGCTTTGCCAACGTGCAGCGCCCCGGCCAGCGGCGGACCCCTTGCCAGTCACGCGCGGCGCTCCCACAATGTGCGCCTTGCCCGTCGCGTGCCAGCGCGCGCGGCGCGGGCCGGCAGCAGGCGAGCTGGCCCGAACATTCAGAATTCCGATAGCGAGGTTCGTACATGGCCGACAAGCCCCAAGTGACGCTGAGCGGTTTCGCCGATGAAGCAGCGAACCAGAAAACCGCCGTGCAGCAGTTCGCGGCCTTTGCGGCGCTCGGCTTGCAGTACTACAGCTTGCGTTTCATCGATGCCGGCGACGGCATCAAGAACGTGATGAAGCTGAGCAAGAGCGAAATTCAGACGATTCGCCACTTGGAAGACGAGTATGGGCTGAACGTGGCCTCGATCGGCTCGCCGATCGGCAAGGTCAAACTGCTCGACGTCGAGGACGGCACCAAGAACGCTTACGTGCCGTTCAAGAAGTATCTCGACAAGGAAGTGAAAAAGGCCTGCGAGCTGGCCCATGCCTTCGAAACCAAGCTGATCCGCGGCTTTTCGTTCTATCATCCCAAGGGCACGAATCCGCGCGATCACCTCTCGCAGGTGGTCGATCAACTGGGCCAGATCGCCGAGACCTGCCTGCGGAGCGACCTGACTTACGGCGTCGAACTGGAGGCCAACCTGGTCGGGCAGACGGGCGATATCCTGGCCGACATTCATCGCCAGGTGAACAACTCGGCGCTGCTGTTGATATTCGACGCCGGCAACCTGGCCTGCCAGGGCTTCACGCCGGCCGAAATCCTCGATCAGTTCCGCCTGATGAAGCCGGGCCTGGGCTGGATGCACGTGAAGGACTATCGCCATCCGCAAGCGGCCAAGCGGCAAGCACACATCAACGAAGAAACGCTCAAGCACTTCGTGCCGGCCGACCTGGGCGACAGCGGCCACGAGGCCATCTTCAAGGAACTGCGCGATGTGCTGCCCAAGCTCGACGCCAAGCTCCGCCGCCGCGGCATTCCAGGGGTGTTTCTCGACCTCGAGCCCCATGTCAAGGCGGGCGGTCAGTACGGCGGCTTCAGCGGCCCCGACGGCATGGGAGTCGCACTGCGTTCGCTGTGCCGGGTGCTCGACTACGTCGACATCGGCTACCACGTGCGCGACTTTGACGACATTCGCGCAGCTCGCGGATTCTAGCGCTTGAGCGGCGGGGCGGCCGTCAGCCTCAGGCCTTTGGAACGTTGGCGGTTGGGGGCGCGGTGTGGCCCGCTTGTTGCAGCTTGCGCGTGATGAGCCACTTTTGCGTGGCGCCCAGCGCCAGCAATCCCCAGTAAATGCTGCCGACTACCGGCACCAGCGCGCCGGTGCTCATGGGGCTGCCTTCGCGGGCCACGGCCCACATGACCAGCGCCGCCTTGAGGCAGCCGACTGATAGGGCGGCCGAAATAATCGCCCGTCGCAGGAGACGCTTCTTGCCGTAGGCCGTAATGGCGATGTGCGCGTGCGTGTTGCACAGCTCGCGCATTGGCGCCAGGTCGACCGTTTGCGCCGCCAGGTTGCGCCGCGGCAACTCGGTGGGACGGGGCGCAGCCGGCACGGCGGGCTCGGGCGCCGGCGCGGTCTTGGCGACTTCTTCGACCGCTTCAGCGGCTTTGGGCTCGACTGGCTGCGGCTTCCGGGGCTTGGTTTTCGTCGAGGGGGGCTCGGCCGGCTCGACGACACGGCCTGCGCCGCGCCGCTTCAGCAGCGCCGCCATGTATTCCTCGATCGACTGATCTTCGTCGCTCGCCGATTCGGCGCTGCGGGCAGGGCGACGAGCGCGGGGCGGCTCCGGTTCGGCTTCTTCCTCGGGCTCTGGCTCGAACCGTGGGGCGCGGCCCGAGCGGACGGGCTCGGTCGGCTGGTCGTCGTCCTCCGATGCAGGCAAATAGGCCGCGGTGGCCAGTCCGCCGTTCGACGGCCGGCGCGAGATCGGCTCGGGCTGCCCCTCGCGATCTGCTTCAAATTCGCGCCGAGCTTGTTCGAGCTGCTCGCGCTCGGCAGCGGCATCGGCTCGCTCACGCTCCACGTCGTTCATCAGCGCCCGA
>CAZPED010000362.1:0-4830 GCA_964585335.1 uncultured Planctomycetaceae bacterium
CTGCTGTTGCAGCAGTTGCCCGAGTCGGCCCAGATCGTGGCCTTGTGCGACTGCAACCTGCCGAGGGCCGAAGCCTTCAAGGCCAAGGCTGGCAAGAACTGGGAGGTCTACCAGGATTACCGCAAGCTGCTCGACCGCCAGGACATCGACGCCGTGATCGTCGCCACGGGCGAGTTCCAACGCGTCGTGCCCTGCATTCATGCCGCGCAGGCCGGCAAGGACATTTACGCCGAGAAACCGCTGACACTCTACATTCGCGAAGGCCGGGCGCTGGTCGACGCGGTGCGCAAGCATAACCGCGTGCTCCAGGTCGGCTCGCAGCAACGATCGATGGCCATGAATCGCGTGGCGTGCGAGCTCGTGCGCAGCGGCGGACTGGGCAAAGTGCTGGAAGTGCGGGCCATCAACTACGGCAACAGCGAACCCTCGGCCGCGCAGGGATTGCCCGAGTCGCCCGTGCCCGAAGGCTTGGACTGGAACATGTGGCTCAACCAGGCAGCGGCGCGGCCCTTCAATCCGCAATGGATGGGCTGGATGCGCTGGCGCGACTTCGCCGGCGGCGAAATGACCAATTGGGGCGCCCACGGCGTCGATCAGATTCAGTGGGCCCTCGGCATGGACGGCACGGGGCCAACCGAGTTGCGTCCACTGTCGAGCGGCCCCAACGGCCAGGTATCGATGCGTTACGCCAACGGCGTGGAAGTGAAATTCATCATTGAACCGGGCCGCGGTCCCATGGGCGGCGCGGTGTTTGTTTGCGAGAAGGGCAAGCTCGAGATCAACCGCAACAAGTTCAGCTCGAACCCGCCGGAAATTTCCGCCGAGCTGCAAAAGCAAGTCGACGTGGCCGAAGAGGAGCGCAAGTGGAGCGATGAACTGGCCCTCTGGCAGGCCCGCTGGCACATGCAAGATTGGCTCGACTGCATTCGCTCGCGCAAGCTACCGGTGGCCGACGTGGAAATCGGTCACCGCTCGGTCAGCGTCTGCCACCTGGCCAACATCACGCGCGCCGTGGGACGTCCGTTGCGCTGGGATCCGGCGCGCGAACAGTTCGTCGGCGACGACGAGGCCAACGGCTATCTCGATCGCCCCCGCCGCCCGGGCTTCGAGCTGCCCGGCGCGTAGCGCCCCTGGGCCAGGTTGACGCACAAGTCGCCCCGATGCGGCCGCCCGATTGCTGCGGCCGAGCCGCCGGCCCGCATGGCGGCCCCCGGCCATATTCCCGCGCGCGGCGCTGGTGGAAGTGCGCGCCGCGGCGGGCTAGAATTGATCCCGTCCTGCCCAGGTATCTTTCCTGACTCCACACCTGCGTCACGCGTCCGAGGCTGTCTGATGAGGCGGATCCGCTGTTTCGGGATTGCCGTCTGCGCGCTCACATCGCTTGCCGCGACGTCGCTGGTGGGCTGCGGCCGCCCGCGGGCCGAGCCCGGCAATGTTGCGGTCGCCGCTGCGGCGGCGGCCCCGAAAGTCGAAGTCGTGCAGGTTGCCCCACGCGCCTGGCCATTGGCCGTCCGCGTGCAAGGCACGCTGGTCGAAGATGAGTCGGCACTGCTAGGCGCCAAGGTGGCCGGACGCGTTCAGCTCGTCGCGGTCGACGTCGGCTCACGTGTCGAGCGCGGCCAAACCGTCGCCGTGCTCGACCCTGACGAATTCGATCTGAAAGTGCAACAAGCCCAGGCGCAAGTGGCACAAGCGCGAGCCAAGCTCGGCCTCAAAGGCGATGCTCCCGAGGACAAGCTCGACGTGACGAAGGCGGCTCCGGTTATGCAAGAGCAAGCGCTGCTGGACGATGCCCGGCTGAACGTCCAGCGGGTGCGCAAGCTGACCGACAAGGCCGTGTTTACGCAAGAAGAGATCCAGGCCCGCGAATCGACGCTGCACGTGGCCGAAGCCCGTTACGCCTCGGCGGTCAATTCCGTGCACGAGCAAATCGCGATTTTAGCGCTGCGGCGGGCCGAACTGGCCCTGGCCCTGCAAAACCGCAAGGACGCCGAGCTCAAGGCCCCCTTCGACGGCATTATTCAACAGCGCCGGGTGGCGCCGGGCAGCTATGTCAGCATCGGCCAGCCCGTCGCCACGCTGGTGCGGATCGACCCCTTGCGGTTCCGGGCCGGCGTGCCCGAACGCGCCGCAAGCGGCGTCCAGGTGGGTCAGCCGGTGCAGGTCTGGCTCGAAGGGCAGCCCGAGGGCCTGGAGGCCAAGATCACCCGGATCAGTCCGGCCCTCGACGTCGGCAGCCGTTCGCTGCTCGTCGAGGCCGATATTCCCAACTCCGCCGGACGTTGGCGTTCGGGTTTGTTCGCCGAAGGAGAGATCGTCGTCGATCCGCAGCAACAGGCCCTTGCCATTCCGCTCACCAGCATCGTGTCGTTCGGCGGAGTGGAAAAGGTGTGGGCCGTCAGCGATAGCCGCGCCACGCCGCGCACCATTCGAATCGGGCGGCGCAACGACCAGTACGCCGAAGTCATCGATGGATTGAAGTCCGGCGACGTCATCTTGACCGATGGCAAGCAGGGGCGCGAGGGCGCCGTGCAGGCAAGCGTGCGGCAGCCCGCTACTGCGCCCGACCAGGCAGCGCAACTGGATCGCTAATTGGCACTTTGAACCACAGGCCCCGGCTACGGCCGGCGAACCGAGGACCACGCCTTGCAATGGTTGGCTGAAATCTGTGTGCGGCGGCCGGTCTTCGCCCTGATGCTGGTGATGGCCATGGTCGTGGCCGGGCTGGCCGCTTTCGGCAGTTTGGGAATCGATCGCTTTCCCAAGATGGACCTGCCGACGCTGATGGTGATGACCAACTACCCGGGCGCGTCGGCCCAGGAAATCGAAAGCGAGATTACCCAGGTCCTGGAAGACGCGGTGGCAACGGTCAGCGGCATCGACGAGCTGCGTAGCTTGTCGCGCGATGGCAATTCGCTGCTGATCATCACGTTCAACCTGAATCGCGACATCGACGCCGCCGCCCAGGACGTGCGCGATGCGGTCAGCAGCGTCATCAATCGGCTGCCGCCCGAGACCGACCCGCCCGTGGTCCGCAAACAGGACCTCGACGCCTCGCCGATTCTGTCGCTGGCCGTCGCGGGCAACCGCGAAAGCCGGGAGTTGTACCTGCTTGCCGATCGCAACGTGAAGAACGTGATCGAATCGGCGCAGGGCGTGGGCCAGGTATTCATTTCCGGCGCGGCCGATCGGGCCGTGCAAGTGAACATCGAAGCGCGCCGCCTGGCGGCTTACCAGTTGTCGATCATGCAAGTGCGCGAAGCGCTGGTGCGGCAGAACATCGACATTCCCGGCGGCCGGGTCGACACGGGGGCCAAGGAACTGACGCTGCGCACGCTGGGGCGCGTGGCCGATCCGGCCAAGTTTCTCGACCTGGTCGTGGCCACCTGGCATGGCACCCCCGTCCGACTGCGCGACCTGGGCGAGGTGACCGACGGCTCGAAGGAAGTGCGCACCCTGGCCCGGCTCGACGGCAAGCCGGCCGTGGTGCTGGCCGTGCAACGTCAGTCGGGCACCAATACAGTCGACGTGATCCAGGCGGTCAAGGCCCGGCTCGGCCGCTGCCGCGGTCTGCTGCCTGCCGACATCGAGATCAGCATCATCCAGGACCAATCGCGCTATATCGATGCGGCACTGCACGAAATCGAAGGCCACCTGGTCGTGGGCAGTCTGCTAGCCACGGTGGTAGTGCTAGCCTTCATGCGTTCGTGGCGTTCGACGCTGATTGCCGCCGTGGCTATCCCCGGGTCGATCGTTGCCACGTTCGCCGTGATGCGTTATCTCGATTTCACGCTCAATAACGTCACGATGCTGGCCTTGGTGCTGATGGTCGGCGTGGTGATCGACGATGCCATCGTCGTCCTGGAAAACGTCTTCCGGTTTATCGAAGAAAAGGGAATGCCCCCCGCACAAGCCGCGCTCGAAGGCACGCGCGAGATCGGCCTGGCGGTGCTGGCCACCACGCTTTCGCTGGTGATCGTGTTCCTGCCCGTATCGTTCCTTTCGAGCGTAACGGGCCGCATGCTCTACCAGTTTGGTATGACCAGCGTGGCGGCGATCCTGATTTCGATGCTGATCAGCTTTTCGCTCACGCCCATGCTCTGCGCCCGTTTTTTGCGGCCGGCGGCGCATACGTCGTCGGCCCCCAGTTCTCGCCGCGGCTTTTATCATTGGCTCGAAGTTGGCTACGAACGCTGCCTGCGGCTTTCCATGCGCTTCCGCTGGCTGGTCTGCGGTCTCTCGCTGCTGGTCATTCTGGCCAACATTCCGCTGTATAAGATCGTGCAGCAAGACTACGTGCCCACGAACGTCGACGAGTCGGAGTTCGAGGTGGGCATCACGGCCCGCGAAGGCTCGACGCTGGCCACGATGGACGAAACGCTCCGCGCCGTCGAGGCCGAACTGCGGGCCGTCCCCGGCATTACGCACTTGCTAACCACCGTGGGCAACTGGAGCGCGGGAGCCGTCAACAGCGGCGAGATTTACGTCCAGATCGAGGAAATCGCCACCCGCAGCTTCAGCTTCCGACGGCTTTGGGACGAAACGCTGGCGGGCCAGCCCTGGGCCGCCTGGACGAACAACTACTCGCAGCGCGACGTGATGCAGCAAGCCCGCAGGCGTCTCGAACGATTTAACGAACTGCAGATCGCCGTGCGCAACCTGACGAGCTTGCGCCAGGGCGCGCCGGTGGACATCGACTTCGTCATTGAAGGCACCGACATCAAAACCCTGGCCGAGGTCAGCGAACGGCTGCGGGCCAAAGTGGCCGCGCTGCCGGGCATCGTCGACACCTACACGACGCTGCGCATGGACAAACCCGAACTGCACGTC
>CAZPED010000363.1:0-4823 GCA_964585335.1 uncultured Planctomycetaceae bacterium
ATTCGAGCGGCATCGACTTTCGGCAGCGCTGCGAGCACGTCGACGGCCCGCATGCCGTCGAACAGCATTTTGGCCATGCCGGTCGAGTGAAAGTGGCGCGTTTTGTGCTTCTTGACGGGCCGCATGTAATCGATTGGCTCGGCGCCGTCCCAGAGGAAGCAGCGCGGACACAGCACGACAAATCCCCGTTCGGCCAGCTTAATGCCCCACTGGGCCTCGGCTGGCCCCTCGAGCCCCGCGCCTTGGCGAATGGTATAGGGCACGGTCGAGTGAAACACTACGACGGCCGGTAGCCGCGTGGGCCGGCGCGTGGGCATCAGCAGGTAGGCCTCGACCTCGACGCCGCGCTCCGACTCGTAGCGAATCAATTGCCGCGAAACATATGGGGTGCGGTCGGTCTCGACGATCGTAAACTCGGGCATCCGCAGCGGCCGCTCCCACATGCCCAAGAGCGAGAGCCAGGAACCGCGCATCTCGTCCTGACGCCGCTGCCAGTCCTTCAGCGTGCGAATCTTGTTACCGTCGGCATCGGCCAGTAGCGGCATCAACTGGCCGGCAGCCGGCGGCAGTTGCCCGGGTGGCTTTTGAATCTCCCCCAGCCAGGCCACGTCGCGCGTGGTGACGGTCGGGGGCTGAGCGAGCGCGCGGCCCGCGTGCCAAAGCGAGGCGGCTCCCCAGGCGGCAAACTGCCGGCGTGTCCATTCCATGAACCTGCTCCTCCTCGATGCGCTACGGGGCGCCCAACTTAGGTGGCGCGCCGGGCTGCGATGCGCCATAGCGCCAGTTCTTGATGTATCCGATCACGTCGGCCACTTGTTGCACCGACAGGCTCTTTTCAAATCCCTCGGGCATCAGCGACACGCCGTTGGAGTGAATCGACTCGATGTCCGCTCGCAGCAGCGTCACCGACTTGTCCTCGGCCTGGCGCAGGGTGATCGAACTGGCGGTTTCCGCCGAGATGACTCCCGTGTGCGAAGTGCCCGCCGTGGTCACGACCGTATAGCTCACGTAATTGTTGTCGATGGCCTGGTTCGGATTCAGAATGTCGGTGAGCAACTGGGCCTGCGTTTTCACGCGCGAGTCGGAGATGTCGGGGGCCACGTTGACGCCCAGGTCGCCAATGCGGTGGCAGACGCTACAGTGCTGGCGAAACAATTCCTTGCCCTTCGGCACGTCGGGCGCCAGCTCGAGCGCCGGCTGATAGGCCGCCAGCACTTGCTTGCGTTCAGCGGCCGTGGCCTGTACCAGCAGCTTTTGAGCATGGGAGGCCACGGCCTGGTCGGCGTGCATGCGCAACTGACCCTCCCGGGCCGCGTCGAGCTCGCCGCGCGGTAGCGTGCCGCCTTCGATCGCCGCCAACAGCACCTCGGCCGACGGCGCCGTGCCAATCAGTGCGTCGAGAATCGCCCGGCGAACTGTCGGACCTTGCGCCACGTAGCTGGCCAAGAGTGCCGCCGAAACGGCCGCGTCCGCCGGATGAACCGCCTTTGCGGCAGCAATCCGAATGGCCTGCGACGGATCGTGCGCAATCAGCTCCGCCAGCGTCTGCTGCGTCGCCTTGTCGCGACCGTATTGCAGCAGCGCCAGCTGCCGCAGCCGCAAGGCTTCAGCGGCTTGACCATTAGCCGCCACGACGCGAGCGTCCCCGAGCGACTGTTCGAGGCGTTTGACCTCCTCGCTTTGCGGGCCAGCCGTCTGGGCCAGCCGTTCGGGCAGCCAGATGCCGCGCCGCCGCATGCCATCGGCCAGCCCCAGTAGCGTTTCCGCGCGGGCTGGCGACTCGACGGGCAGAGCACCAGCGACGTTCCATACCTCGCGGACTTCGCCAGCGTCGTCCCGAGCGCTGACCACGTTGGCCAACAAGGCAATGACTTGCAACTCTGGAGCGTCCTCGGCCGCGTCTTTTAGCTTCGGCGATCGCAGCGCGGCGACCGCAATCCGGGCGGTTTGCTCTGGCAACGCCGAAGCCACGGCCTCGCGTATCCATACATCCGAGGGCCGGCTAAGGGCAATCTGCACGAGCGGCTCCACGACGTCGCCCGTGGTCGCTCCCCCTAGCGCCAACGCCATGCGAAAGGCGACCCGAGAGTCAGCATCCTGAGCCAGACAGGCCACCAGTCCGCGCAGGTTCTCGTCGCCAGCCAGCCGTTGCTCGCTCAAGATCACGGCCTGCTCGCGCACGCGCGGATGTACATCGCGCAGAGCAACCTCAATCAGGGCTGGTTCCAATCGTCCAATTCCCTCCAGGGCACGTAGCGCGCCGGCCCGGGCCACCTCCTGCTCGCCTCGCGCAGCCAGGTCGACCAGCGGCTGGACCGTTTCCGCGTCCTGCCGCTCATACAACAGTCGGGCGGCCGTTTCTCGAACCCAGGAATTGGGATGCCCCAGGTACCCCACTAGCTTTCGGCCATCGGCCTGAGCAAGATGCAGCGGTTGGGGCCGAGAGGTATTCTTCGCCACGATGCGATAGATCCGTCCACGGTCGTCGCCCAGGCGCAAATCGGGCCGCTGCTGCACCGCGCTGGGCATGTACTGCGGATGTTCGATCACGGCCCGATACATGTCGACCACGTACAGCGCGCCATCGGGGCCCGTTTCCAGGTTGACCGGCCGAAACCAGGCATCGCGCGAGGCCAGAAACTCGCGCCCCGGCGTGGCCGGCGTGCCTGTGAATGTCACGCCGTCGGGCTTCACCAGCTCGCGATGCACGAGACTGCCTGTGGGCTCGCAGGTCAGCGAGTTCCCCACGTAGCCGGGGCCGAGCGCATCGCCGCGAAAGATCTCGATTCCACAGGCCGCGGTGAATTGGCCCGCATGCAAGTTCGACGTGGTCCAGGCGGCCGTCAGCGGATGGACCCGCGAGAGGTCGCCGGGCGCCGCCACGCTGGCCAGCACCGTCGGCACGGCCAGCAGCGGATTGCGTGCCAGGTACCGGTTTTCGAGCACCACGTGGTCGAGCGGCTGGCGGTTGTTGCAGACAAACCGATTGCCAAAATCGTCGAACGCCATGCCGAATTGACCGTTACCCGATACGGCTTCGCAATCGCCGCTGCGGGGGTCAAAGGCAAAATCTCGGCCGCTGATCGACAACGGCGGCTGCTGCGGACGCCGGGGATCGACCACCGTGCCGCCCCGCAGGCCGTTGGCGATGTACACCCGGTTGTCGATGCCGAACCGCGGGTGGTTTGCGCGCAACTGGGGGTTCTCGGCCTTGAAACCCTGGTACCAGAGCTCGCGCAGGTCGGCGTGGCCATCGCCGTCAGTGTCTTTCAGATAAATCACCTGCTCGGCCAGCGTGACAATGACACCACCTTGCCAGGGCTGCAAACCAGTGGGAAATAGCAGTCCCTCGGCAAACGTCTGGGCCGACTCGTAGCGCCCGTCGCCGTCGCGATCTTCGAGCACGCGAATCCGCGACAGCGGCCCCGAGCCCTTAGGCGGGCCGTGCGGGTAATCGCGCATCTCGACCACCCATAGCCGGCCGGCTTCATCGAAACGCACGGCGATCGGGTCGACCACGTCCGGTTCGCAGACCACCAGTTCGATGGTCAGGCCCTCATCGAGTTGAAATTGCCCCAATGCGTCCTGAGGCGAGAGCGGGCTGGCAACTTCGGCAGCCGCCGAGAACTCGATAGGCACGCACGCCCCCAGCACCGCCACCAGCCCTACCAGCGCACACCAGCGAAAAATCACGCTCACGACTACCCCACAGCTAAGAACCAGGGTCGAACGCCAAGCAGCTATCTTGGGGTGCAGCCGGGCCAAGGTCAATCAAACGCCGGTACTCGGCGAGCTGGTCGAGGAGCTCGCCGCCGCCGCTGCGTCGAAGAAGTGCCGCCATGTTCGTTCGGCGATACACGCCCGGTGAACTACACGGCTACTGCGCCACGGCCTCGGTGCCGGCAATTTCCTGGCCGCAATGGGGGCAGAATTTCGCTCCCAACTCGTAGGACGTCCCACAGTGGGGGCACTTTTCGCGGGCGGTGCTCTTGTACAGATTCGGCGAGTCGACGCGAAATCCCTGAAGTCGCCAGCCGCCCTGCTGGTGCCAATAGGTCGTCCGCACGGTGCCTTTGCCGTGCTCGAAGTCGCAATCGTACGTCGCTTCGACCCTGGTGCCGCCCGAACTGCTGTGCATGGAAAACCCCGCCACTCTCTTCGCTTGCAGCTCACCGAGCTTCTCGTTGACCAGTTCGGCGAAACTGACGAAGTCCGCTTCGCTGGTGGCGCGCTTCAAGTCATCCGTAGCATGTGCCCGGTAGTACTCCGCGGCGCGGCCTTGGTCGATTTCGTCAAATAGCCGATCGAACTGGGCCGCGACCTCACCATGACCCGAAACCTGGCGAAAGCCGAGGTACAGCAAGCCACCGCAGGCGGCGACCGACAGCAGGCCCATCACCGCACAGCCCGAGAGGACGTATGGCCAGATGCGCCGGCGCTGGGGCGGCGGTTCGTCCGGCAGAGGGGGCTGATAGGGGTCGACATACCGAACCCTCACGGCGGCAGCCTGGCAGAAAGTGGAGACGAAGGGGATCGAACCCTCAACCCCCGCCTTGCAAAGGCGGTGCTCTCCCAATTGAGCTACGTCCCCAAGCAAAGTCCGTCTTGCCCGCTACGGGCCGCTAGCGCAAGCAAGCCGGCGCCAGCACGAGACGGTCGAAATGGCACGCTTACCGGCAGCAACTGCTAGCGAGGCTAGCAGATAAAGTGGGCGCACGAAGATTCGAACTTCGGACCTCGTCCTTATCAGGGACGCGCTCTAACCAACTGAGCTATGCGCCCGCCCAAGGGGGTGCCGCCCCTGAGGAATAGCGTATTTTAGG
>CAZPED010000364.1:0-4821 GCA_964585335.1 uncultured Planctomycetaceae bacterium
CAAAGATCGCCGCACATGCGATCAAAGCAGGAATATATTGGCGAAACGGCTCGGTGCGGGTCTCATAAGCATCAGCGAACGATTCCAGGAGGGATGTCGGCCTCTTCCGAAGCGGCCCCTCGTAGCGTCCTGATTTCCCCTGGTTGGCCATGAATTGTCCCTGGTTGGCGTCCTGCCAGCGGCTGCCATCTTGCAGCAACGAACAGCGATCTCGTAAGCGTTATTCATACGTGAAGAACGAAGAGGCGCAAAAAAGCGAAAACGGACGGCTCGAAAAGAGCCGCCCGTCGTGTTTTGTTCAGAGTCGTTTCAGAAAACCGTCGACCTCGTTGAGCACGCGAATCGCGTCTGGCGAAAACGGGTCGTCAGCCAGCACCAGGTCGAACCGGGCGATATCGCCCTTGAGCTGCGGCACCTGCGTCAGAAAGCGGGCCTTGGTGCGCTTGTGCTTGATGGCCAGGAGCTTCGCCCTGCCCCGGGCCGTTAGCGGCTGAAAGGTGCCCGGCCGGTCGCCGAGCGGCTCCGTAATGCTGCGGACGCTTTCGACGCCTGCGAGATCGTAAAGCTGTTTGGTCAGGCGGCCGATTGCCCGATCGCCCGCTTTCGATTCGAGGTGCGCGTCGGCTTTATGGGCCAGCACGGTGATGGGCCCGAGCTCGCCGGCCGGAAAGTGCCGGCGAATGATCCGCGCGCCTTGCACGCTGGGACGTTGCGCGGCCAGCTCATTGAGGAAGTCGTAGGTGATTTTGATTTCGCGGCCGTGATAGGCCCATGGAGCCAGCAGCAGCACGCTGACCAGCAGAATCAGCCCTGGCCAGCGGATGATGAGGTTGCTGGTGGCCAGCCAGAAGCGGTTGACGTCCCGGCTGTCGTCGTCGGTTGTTGCCGCTGGGTCGCGCCGGGGCACGCCAAACGGCCAGAACACCCGGCGGCCGGCGACTGCCAACAGGGCCGGCGCCAGCGTCAGGCAGGCCGCCAGCGCCACGGTCAGGCACAGCGCGATGGCCGGACCGCTGTTGCGGAACTTGCCAAAGTCGGCGAAGTACATCATGCCCAAGCCGCAGATCGTGGTCATGGCGCTGGCCACCAAGGCGCCGGCCACGCGCTCGACGGCGGCCGCCGTGGCGGCGCGCTGCGGCAACCCCTGCTCCAGCTCCTCCTTGTAGCGGGCAATCAGGAACAGGCAAAAGTCGGTACCCGAGCCAAACAGAATCACGACGATGAATATGCGCGTGGTGGTGAAGACCTTGAAGTTCCACCACTCGAACCCGGGCATGCGGTCCAGCTGCGTCAGCAGTGCCAGCAGGTCGGTGGCCACGACAACCGAGGTGCCGATGGCCACCAGCGGAATCGCCACCAGCAGCGGCGCCCGGTAAACGAGCAGCAAGATCACCAGCACCAGGACAATGGTCGTCAGTTCGGTGTTGCGAATGCTCTCGGAGGCCGAGCTGAGCATGTCGCCGCCGACGGCCGCCGAACCGGTGATCCCGACGTTCAATCCCTCGGGTTCATTCCCGCGGGCTTCGGCCACGACGGCTTCGACCGCTTCGAGCAGGCGAATGTTGCCCACGGCCATGAATTCGTTGCGCACTTCGAGCAGCGTGACCGTGGCCTGCCCGTTCTTGGTCGTGCGGCTGGTCAGCTTTTCGCCCACGACGTCGGTATTGCGATTGATGACGTCCAGCACGCCCAGCTCGTCTTGGCGATCGCGGAGCTTTTCGGCCAGCGAGTCGGACCAGACCAGATCGTGCCTGGTCAAGGCCCCCTCGGGACGCTCGACGACGATGGCCAGGTTGCTGCGCGCCTGCTGGTTCGGAAAGGCTTCGGCCAGCGCCCGCTCGCCGGCCACGCTGGGCATGTCGGCGGGCAGGTAGGCCAGGTCGCCGTCGTGGGTAACGTCGTTCCAGCGGGGGGCGACCAGGTGCAGGCCCACGCCCACCAGCAGCCAGGCGGCGATCACCCAACCGCCATGACGGGAAACGAGGTTTCCCAGTCGCTCAAACATGCTGCTCACCTTCAGGTGTCACAAGCGGTCGATTGTCGAAGCGAGGCCCGCCCCGGGGGATTCACGCCGGTTGCGATGGTAGCCGGAGACGCCCGAGTGTCCAAGGGACTGGGGCGGCTCGGTGGCAGATGCGCCCCTGTCCTGGGGTGCGGCGACACTTGGCGGTTGGAAGCGGCCTCGAAATGGACCGCCGCTGGCCAAATTTGCCTTAGCGGCTGGCTGTGCGTTGGCGGCTGGTCTGGGCGGCCGTTTCGACAGCCACGCTGAGGGCGGCGTCGTCGGCGGCTTCCTGCAAGGCGGCCACATCGGTGCCGGCCAGCGGCTTGGCGGCCCGGTAGACCACCTTGTTGGGCTTCACGCCCACGTTGCTAATGGCCTGACCGCTGGGCGAGTAGAACTTGGCGGTCGTCAGCCGCACGCCGCTGTCGGCCTGGCTGAGCGGGAAGATACCCTGCACCGAGCCCTTGCCGTAGCTGCGTTCGCCGACCAGTTCGCCGCGGCGATGATCGCGAATGGCGCCGGCGAAAATCTCGCTGGCACTGGCGCTGTCGCCGTCGATGAGCACCACCAGCGGCACCCGCCAGGTGCCGGCCTTGTGGGCAGTGTAGTTGAAGTCTTCCAGGGCGTTGCGGCCCCGGGTCGACACGATCACGCCCTCGTCGAGAAACTTGTCGGCCACTTCGACCGAGGCGGTTAGCAGTCCGCCGGGGTTGCCGCGGAGGTCCATGACCAGCGACTTCATCCCCTCGCGGTGCAGCTTCCACAGCGCGGCGTCGAGGTCGCGGCTCGTGGTCTTCTGGAAGCAGGTCAGCTTCAGGTAGGCCACGCCGTTGGCGCGGTCGATGATTTTTACGTCGTCGACGCTGGGCACTTCGACGTGCTCGCGGCGTACCGACAGGCGGCGGGGAACGTTGTTCGTGCCCACCACGACCAATTTGACCACGCTACCCTCCTGCCCTTGCAGCAGGTCGGCGGCCTGGTCGGTTGACATTTCGGAAGTGGCCCGGCCGTCGACCTCGGCGATGCGGTCGCCCGAGCGAATGCCGGCACGCTCGGCGGGGCTGCCGGTGATGACCTTGACGATCATCAGGGCGCCGTTCGAGGCTTTGAGTTCGATGCCCAGGCCGACAAAGTTGCCTTCGATCTGCGAGTAGACGTCGTTGAGCTGGTCGCTCGTCAGGTAAGCCGAGTAAGTGTCGAGGGCGCCGATGGCGCCGCAAGCGTACTCGAGCACCACGATGGTCGGCGAGAGCTTCAGCTGCTGCTGAGCCAATTGGCCCACGGCGGCAACCATGTCGACGGCCTGCTGCCGCGAGTGTACCGGACGGCTGTCGACCAGGCGCCGCAGCTGGGCCACGAAGGCTTGCAGCTGAGCATCGCTGCGGCCCTGCAAGTGGCGGTCGGCAAAGGGCTGCTCGACCAGGGCGATCTCCAGGTCTTTCGTGCCCCGGCGAACCAGCTTTTGCCAATCGGGCGTGGTGACGTAGTGTGATTCGATCTTGGCCAGCACTTCCCCGTAGAGCGACAAGGCTTGCCGCTCGGGCAGCGTAGTGGCGGCGCGAATGAAGCTGGCGTCGTTATAGCGGCGGCCGAGATCGTAGTGGATCTTGGCGACGTCGTGACGGCTGCTCAGCGCGGGTTGTTCGGGATGGTCGCGCAGCGCCTCCTCGTAGACGGTGAGGGCTTCGCCCCAGCGGCGCTGGGCTTCGAGTTCGCCGGCGCGGCTGAGCACGCCTTGAACGTCGCCGACGACGGCCTCGGCCTGCGGCGGCAGAATGCGGACTTGTGCGCTCGCGGGAACCGCCAGCCACACAAGCCAGAGCGCCCATAGGGTCCAACGTCCCGGCTGAGTGATCTTTCGCATTAGGCTCTTTCGTTCTCGGCTCAAAGGCGGCGTTGCGCACGCTTGCGCCGCTGCACTGCCGCCGGGCGAGAGATGCCCGGCGCAGCGTCTGGCCAGGGGAGGCAGCCGCGGGCGTCAAGGTCGTGATGTCGATCAAACGCGGCCGGAAAGGCGGGTCCAGAACTTCGGCCAGAATCAATATAGGCCACGATTGGGCAGTGGTCAAAAAACGGCGGGCACTTTTTTTCGACTCCGCGCGCCGCACATCCGCTACAGGCCGCACCACCGGGGTCGCCGCGCACGGCTTATGCCGTCGGCGGCAATTCGTCCGTCGAAAACGAGGGCTCCCAACACGCCGAAAGCAACGTTCAGGGGGCACTCTGCCGATGGCTCGCCACGGCAGGGTTTACCTCCGCGGCAGCTTCGAATTATCAGGCCGAACTGGCCAAAACCAACCACGCCGCACTGCTGGCGGCCGGCCGACAGCGGCCGGCCGGGTCGCTCTAACCCCAACGGCCAACGCCGCTAGATGCCCCGAAAGCGGCCACTAACTGTCCTGCCGCGGCCGCCGCGTGCCAGCGGCCGCTAGAGCGTCACGATCCGGCCCTTCTGGATCGAATCGGTCTGCTTGCGGCACAGCACCACGGCGTCGCGAGCTAACTGTCCATCGAGCAGGGCCGAGGGCTTGCCACTCTTGACCGTCTTTTGCGCCTCGCGTAGCTCATTGGCGAAGGCGTCGATCGGATCGGCCGATTCCATCGTGGGCCGCTCGACCTTGCCGTCGGCGCGGAGCACCGTCAGCGGCATGTTCACTTCGGGTTTGCCGTCGATCACGGCGAAGTCGTAGAGCACCGTGGCGCGCTCGAGGTGAATTTCGAACCCCGCCGAGAACCCCCGGCCTTGTTGATGAATGACCCCGCGCTCGGCGCTGACGACCAAGCGCCGATCGGCGAACACAAATCGCCTTGTGAAG
>CAZPED010000365.1:0-4796 GCA_964585335.1 uncultured Planctomycetaceae bacterium
GCAACAACAGCTTTTCATAAAAGTGATTGATCGTCGGGCCGGAATTCTTCTTGTAGGCCTCGAACGAGTCGTGCGCTTCGGCGGGCACCTCGGGATCGTGCATCGCCCGGCCGGCATGGCCGCCGTAGGCAAACGCGCGGGCCACGCCGATGGCGCCAATGGCGTCGAGCCGGTCGGCGTCTTGAACGACGCGCCCTTCGAGCGAGTGCATCGGCGTGGCGACGCCGGCTCCCTTGAACGAAACCGTGCTGACGATCTGCGCCACGTGATCGATCGTGGCCCGATCGGCCCCCAACTCGGCGAGCAACTCGGCTGCGCGGCGCGGCCCCAGATCGTGGTCGCCGCCGTGAAACTTCCAGTCGGCAATGTCGTGCAAGAGCGCCGCCAGTTCGACCACGTAGAGGTCCGCCCCTTCGCATTGCCCGATGTGCAAGGCGCTGTGGCGCACGCGGTCGATGTGCCACCAGTCGTGCCCCGAGCTGTCGCCCGATAGCAACTGGCGGACGTGCCCTGCCGCATGCTCGACGATTTCAACTGGCGTGGGCATGTCGCACCGAACCCATTACTTCTCGGGAGACTGGCGAGGCGTGGGGCGCAGCGGCAACACCTGGATGCCCTCGGCCGCCAGCAGTTCGTACAGCGATTCGATATGCCGCCGATCGGCCGTCTCGACCGTGCACAACACGTGGGCCAGCGCCACGTCGGGGCCCGAAAAAGCCCGATCGTGCAGCAACTCCTGTATACTCGCGCCCGACTGGGCGATGAGTTGGGTGAGTTTGGCCAGCCCTCCCGGCCGATCGGTCACCACGGCGGTAAACCGGCAAAGCCGTCCGTCGGTGACGAGTCCCTTTTCGATCACCCGGGTCAGCACCAGCGGATCGACGTTGCCGCCCGAGAGAATGATCGCGGTGCGTTTGCCGTGCAGTTCGGGAAACTTATCGGCCATGAGCGCCGCCAGCGGCGCGGCGCCTGCCCCCTCGACGACGCTTTTTTCGAGCTCGACCAACCGCAGCATCGCCAGGGCCAGCTCTTCTTCGCTGACCGTGACCACCCGATCGACGCGCGAACGGGCCAACTCGAAGGCCAACTCGCCCACCTTGCCCACGGCCAGGCCATCGGCCAGCGTGGGCCGCACGGGCACTTTCACCACCTGGCCGGCAGCCAGCGATGCGCTGAAGCCGGCGGCGCGCTCGGGCTCAACGCCAACAATGTGCACGCCTGGCATGGTCGACTTCACGGCCAGGCAGATTCCTGCCACGAGGCCACCCCCGCCAATCGGCACGACGATCGCCTCGACGTCGGGCACTTGTTCGAGGACTTCCAGCCCCACGGTACCCTGCCCGGCAATGATGTGCGGATCGTCGAAGCCGTGGATGTAGGTCAAGCCACGACTGACGGACAGCTCGCGGGCATGTTCGTAAGCCTCGCCAAAGGTCTCGCCGTGCAGCACGATTTCGGCGCCCAGCCGCAAACAGGTCGTGCGTTTGATGAGCGGGGCGTAACGGGGCATGACCACCGTGACGCCAATGCCCAGCAGCTTGCCGTGATACGCCAGCCCCAGCGCGTGATTGCCGGCCGAAGCCGAGATGACGCCCTGCCGCTGCTGCTCGGCGGTGAGCAACAGCAGCGCGTTGCGCGCGCCGCGTTCCTTGAAGCTGCCCGTGCGCTGCAAATAGTCCAGCTTGCAAAAGACCTGGCAATTCGCGATTTCGGACAGCGGAATCGACTCGGGACACGGCGACAGGTAGATACCGTCGGCAATCCGGCGTTTGGCATCGACAATGTCGCGGAGGGAAACGCTCATGCGGCCCGTGCGGGAAGGTTTGCGGAAGCGTGCCTCAAGGGGCTGGATGGCGCCCGGCACGCTAGTGCAATTCTACCGGTCTGGGCCCTGGCCCGGAAGGATGGCTGGCAGATCGCCCTGCGGTGGCCTACGCCGAATGAGCGCTGGCGGCGGCCAGCACCGGCGGCTCGTTCAAGTTCACCGGCAGCGGTTTGGGCAAAGCGGGGGCTTCGACCGTGTCGACCTGCGCCAGCTGACGCGTGTCGGCGGCCAACCGCGGCTGCGTGGTCCGAATGCTCACCAGCTCTTCGGTATTGCTGCCGTGCATGAACACGCGGTTGCGGCCCGCGTGCTTGGCGGCATACAGCGCACGGTCGGCGCGCGAGATCACGGCGCTCGAGGTGTCGCCGTCGAGGCTGCCCGCCAGCCCCAGGCTGATCGTAATCGGCAGGCGGGCTTCGACCGCGGCGCGCAGCCGCTCGGCCAGGCTGCAGGCCATGTGGACTTCGGTGCGCGGCATGAGCACGACAAACTCCTCGCCACCGTAGCGGGCCAGCAGATCGCAATCGCGCACGTTCGACTTGACCAGCTGGGCCAGGTCCTGCAACACCTTGTCGCCGGCCAGGTGACCGCTTTGGTCGTTGATGCGCTTGAAATGGTCGATGTCCAGAATCAACAGCGAGAAAGGCGCCGGATGACGCGCCTGCTCGCGCAACAGCGCGGCCAGCGAATCGTCGAAGGCGCGACGATTATTCACTTTGGTAAGCGGGTCGCTCCGCAGTTCGGCCAGCGACGAAAGCTGCGTCATTTGCCGCAGCACCTCGGCATAGGCATGCGAAATCTCGGTGGCCAGCCGCGAGGTGGGCCGCAGCAGCTCATCGGCACGGTCGTAGAATTCCTGCCAGGTGGCCCCCGCTCCCCGTTCCAAGCGATCGACGTTGCGCTCGAAGCGGCTGATCGAGGGACCAAAGCCGGCCAGGGCCGACAGCAGCCGGCGGCTGGTCACTTCGAGGTCATGAATTACGGCCAGCGCGCGCTGCATGTCGTGGCGCGTATCCTGGCGCCGCCGATCGCCCCAGCTGCGGCGCCGGCCAATGCAATAGGCCAGCACGGCCACGGTTGCCAACGCCAGACACGACAACGACGGTGACCAGACTACCGACCAGCTCATGGTGCGCATTCCCGGTTGACGGCGGCCGCGGCAGCGCGCGGATCTCCTACCGCAACTATAGGTCAACCGCTGGCCGGAGCGCCGGCCAATGCCCGGTCCTGCCGGCCAGCGCGAATGTGCCGGGGAAAATCGCGGGGGAAAAGCCGTGCAGTTACAGCAACCCGTAATGGGTGAGCGTGGCGCGCAGCCGCGTTTCGCCGGCCGCGTCGAGCGGCGTCATGGGCATCCGCAACACGCCCGTGTCGCGGCCCAGCATCCGCATGGCGGACTTGATCGGAATGGGGTTGGTCGCCAACCCCAGCATGTCGCGGCAGAGCGGAAACAGTTTGCGATGCCACCGCTGCGCTTCGGCGATGTTGCCCGCGTCGAACGCCTTGACCAGCGCAATCACGTCGCGGGGCACGATGTTGCCCACCACCGAAATCACGCCGCGGGCGCCGATCGACATCAGCGGCAGCGTCAGGCTGTCGTCGCCGCTGAGCACCGTCAGGTTCGAAAGCGCGACAATCTGCGAGGTCTGATCCATCAAGCCCGTGGCCTCTTTGACCATCGTGATGTTTTCCAGCTCGCCCATGCGGGCAATCGTTTCGGGCTCGATGTTCTTGCCGGTGCGGCCGGGAATGTTGTACACGCAGATCGGGATGCCGACAGCTTCGGCCAGGGCTTTGTAGTGCTGGTAAAAGCCCTCTTGCGTGGGCTTGTTGTAATAGGGGGCCACGACCAGTGCCGCGTCGGCGCCGTGTTTTTCGGCGAACCTGGTCAGCCGCAGGGCTTCGGCGGTGCTATTGCTGCCTGTGCCGGCCATGACCTTGATGCGGCCCGCGGCGAACTCGACGACCGAGGCAATCACTCGCTCGTGCTCGTCGTGGCTGAGCGTGGGGCACTCGCCCGTGGTGCCGACCGGGCAAACGCAGGTCGTGCCGGCCTCGACCTGAAAATCAACCTGGGCGCGCAAGGCTTCGTAGTCGACTTCCGCGCCCCGAAAGGGCGTGGTAATCGCCACGGAAAGCCCAGCATACGCTTCACCTTTGGTAGTCATTTCGCACGTATCCCTAGAGAAAAACAGGCCGATCACGGCGCCACGCATCATAGCGATTGCCGCCCGGGGCACGCAATTGGGGATGCGCGTGCGGCCCACTGCCCGCGACCGAAACTATTCGATCAGTTTCTTCATTTCGCGCACGGCCTGCTCGAAGCCCACCATGATGGCCCGCGCCACGATACTGTGGCCGATGTTGAGCTCTTGCATGCCCTCGATGGCCGCCACGGGTTTGACGTTGCGATAGGTCAGGCCGTGCCCGGCGTGCAAGGTCAGGCCGAGCGAGCGGACATGGGCGGCGGCCTTAATCAGCTTGTTGAGCTCGGCTTGCTGCTGGCCGGTCTCGGCGTCGGCATACTGGCCGGTGTGCAACTCGACGGCGGCCGCCCCCAGAGCCCGGGCCGCGTCGATTTGCCGCAAGTCGGGGTCGAGAAACAGGCTGATTTCGATTCCCGCGGCGCGCAAGCGGGCGATGGCCTCAGCCACGCTCTTTTGGTTCGACAGCAGGTCGAGCCCCCCTTCGGTGGTCACTTCCTCGCGCTTTTCGGGCACCAGCGTGGCCTGGTCGGGCCGAGTCTGGCAGGCAATGTCGACAATCTCGGCGTTGCAGGCCAGTTCGAGGTTGAGCTTCACGGTCACGGTTTCGCGCAACACGCGGAGGTCGCGGTCTTGGATGTGGCGGCGATCCTCGCGCAAGTGCAGCGTGATTCCGTCGGCCCCGCCCAACTGCGCGAGCGTGGCCGCCCATACCGGGTCGGGCTCGGTCGTGCGCCGCGCCTGGCGCACCGTGGCCACGTGGTCGA
>CAZPED010000366.1:0-4794 GCA_964585335.1 uncultured Planctomycetaceae bacterium
GCTTCGCGAATCTTCAGCTTCTTGATCGCCGCCTTGGCGGCCCAGGTCGTTTTGGGACTCTTCGGGATCTTTGGAATCTTGGGGAATTTTGGCAGTTTGAATTTCGGGCGTTCCACCGGCTGCAGGCGCGGCTTGGGGGCCTCGACCATCAGCTTGGGTTCGGGCAGATCCTTGATCTCCTTGCGCTCACGGACAAACGCGTTCTCCAGGCCCCACATCAATCCGCCGGCGCAGATCAGTATGCCCAGGATCAGGCCAGCTACGCTGGCGAGTGGATGCCCCATCGGCATCATGTGAGACATCAGCCGCTTGAGGCCCGCCAGCGAGATACGGGAACGGATCGTTTCCTCGCCGTGGAATTGTTCGAGATCTTGCAAGCGCAGCAGGCCGAGCCGCGTGCGGGTGTTGGTGACGACGCCCTGCCGTTCGTCGTACGTGGACCACTGCTGGAATTGCACGTTCTTGACTTCGACTTCGACCCAGCCGCCCGTGGTTTGCAGGGCGAACTTCTCACCCACCGTGGCGCGAATGGCCTCGTTCACCACCACGGCGAATCCGTTGGACGATTCATCGATCAGTTCGACCACGACTTCGCGCGTGCCCAAGCGCAAACGCGCCGCGGCGTGCGGACCGGTCACCGGGCAACGAAAATCGCGCCGTCGGTCGTCGGAGTTCGGTTGATTGCAACTGGTGCTCATACGCGCGCAGAATCCAACGTGGGCGACGCAAAGCCCGCAAGTGGGCACTGGTCGCGGCCTGAAGCGGACGCGTCGCATCGGGGCGCAAGCGCGGGGGCGCTACTGCGGGAATCCGACACTCAAATTTAGGGCGCTCAAGCACTTAGTAGGGCCCTAAGCTGCCCGGCGTCGGCGCTCTGGCAATGGGGATTGGTGGGATTGTAGCGGCTGTGTGCCGCCATGCTCGCCAGTGGCGGGGGTGCGAAGCTACCGCGGCAGGGCCGCGTCGCCCAGTTCATGCATTCGAGCCAGGAGCTTCTTCTCGAGCTGTTGGCGCACGGCAAGCACCTCGGGATCGGTCGAATCGATCAAGTTCTGGGTCTCGCCCGGATCGCGGCGCAAATGGTAAAGCTCATCCCGCCCAGGGTTGGCAAAGTCGCGCACCAGCTTCCAGTCGGCGGTGCGCCAGGCGCGCATGTCGCAGGTGGCGCCGTGCCGCATGCTGTACTCGGCATACAACTCGTCGTTCCAGTCGATGTTCTCGCCGCGCAATAGCGGCAAGGCATCGCGGCCCCACAGCTTGACGCCCGCCGGCGCGGCAACTCCCGCCATGGCCAACAGCGTCGGATACCAATCGAGATTCGTAATCGTGCGCTCGACGAGCGTGCCGGCTTTGATCGCCCGTGGCCAGCGCACGGCCGTGGGCGTGCGCAATGCCTGGTCGTACAAGTTCGGCCGAATCAGCGGCGGTATGTTGGGCGACGTTTGTTTCGGCAGCGTGCGGGTTTGCCATTGGGCATTGCCCTTGAACCACAGACCATGATGACCGGTGTGGTAACCGTGATCGCTGGTGAAAATCACCACGGTATTGTCCGCCAACATCAATTGGTCAAGCTTGTCCAACACCCGTCCCACGTTCCGATCGACGCTGGCGATACTGGCGTAGTACTCGCGCGTCATGCGGGCCACCTTGGGTCCGTCGAGATCGGGAAAGTTGGGTTCTGGCAGCAACACGTCCAGTTGACGGTAGGCCCGGGCATCCTCCTCGGCAATCGGCAACCACGGCGAGTGCGGCTCGCGAAAGTGCAGCGAACAAACGAAGGGGCGATCGTGGTTTCGCTCCAGGAAGCCGACGGCGTGGTCGGTCACGACGTCGGCGATGAAGCCCGAGGTGGCGACGTCGCGGCCGTCGACTTCGAGCAGGGCGTCGCGCGTCGGGCGGCCGCCGTCACGAAAACCGGCAAATTCGTCGTAGCCCAGCCGCGTGGGATGGTAGCGGTCGGCCGTGCCCAGGTGCCATTTGCCGAATAGGCCCGTGCGATACCCCGCCTTTTGCAGGCACTGCATCCAGGTGACGGTGCGCGGGTCGAGCCCCTGCTCGGGTTCCTGCTGGGGATTGATCCAGTCCAGGATCTTCAGTTCCGAGCTATAGCGGCTGGCTACCAATCCGGCGCGCGAAGGGCTGCATACCGGCGTCGTGACGAAGGCGCCGGTCAAACGCGCGCCTTCGCGGGCAATGCGGTCGATGTGCGGCGTGCGGACCTGGGTGTTGCCGGCAAAACCCACGGCCGTGGGCGACTGGTCGTCGGTCATGATCAGCACGATGTTCGGCCGGGCCGCTGGCGGTGCAGCGGGTGCGGGGGCCTGTCCACGGGCCGCGCTTCCCATTGCCAGGCCGATGGCCGTCGCCAGGGCCATGCCAATCCAAAGCGCAGTTCGCCGAGCCAGCAAGGGTGCGTGCATGGTGTTGGCTCAGGCCGAGGTTGTCGGGGTGAGGCCGCGCTGCAACAGGTCCCAGGCGACCCGGGGCTTTTGCCCGTCCATCAGTCCAGCCAGACCCGTGGGACGCTGGATCGAGACCTGCTCGGCGTTCAGTCCGAACAGGTGCAAGAGCGTGGCGTGATAATCGTGATGGGTAACGACGTCGCGGACGGCTTGGTGGCCCAACTCGTCGGTAGCGCCGTGGATGTAGCCTGACTTTACGCCGCCGCCGGCCAGCCACATGCTGAAGCCGTAGGTATTGTGATCCCGGCCGATGTTCTTTTCGTTCTGAATCACGGGCAAGCGGCCCATCTCGCCGCCCCAGTGCACGAGCGTGGTATCGAGCAATCCGCGCTGCTTCAAATCGCGCACCAACGCGGCTGCCGGGCGATCGGTCTTTTGACAGATCGTCGGCAGCGCCTTGACGATGTTGCCGTGGTGGTCCCAGGTTTGATTGCCGGTGAAGATCTGCACGAACCGGACGCCGCGCTCGATCAGCCGCCGGGCAATCAGGCAGCGGCTGCCAAAATCGCGGGTTTGCGGATCGTCGATGCCATACAGCTTGTGCGTGGCCTCGCTTTCGCGCGAGATGTCGAGCGCCTCTTTGGCGGCCAGCTGCATCTTGGCGGCCAGCTCGTAGCTTTGGATGCGCGCGGACAGATCCTGCTCGCGCGGATGGCGATCGAGGTGCTCGCGATTCAGTTGATGCAGGTAGCCCAGCAGCCGGTCTTGCGCCGCTCCCCGCAGCCGCGGCGGCGGATCGAGATTCAGGATTCTCGGCTCCAGGGGCCTGACCACCGTGCCCTGGTATTGAGACGGCAGCCAGCCGTTATTCCAGTTTTCGACTCCCAGCACGGGCAGCCCCCCGGGGTCGGACAAGACCACAAAGGCCGGTAGGTTGTCGCTTTCCGAACCCAGCGCGTAAGTGACCCACGAGCCGAGTGCCGGGCGGCCGCTGGTGATCGCGCCCGTGTTGAGCGCGTTGATCGACTGACCATGATTGTTGACGCCGGTGTGCATCGAGCGAATCAGGCAGATCTCGTCGGCAATCTCGCCCAGAGCCGGCAACAGCTCGCTCAGCTCCATGCCGCACTGGCCGTGGGGCGAGAACTTCCAGGGGCTGGCGAACAGCTTGGCACTGGCTTCGGCCGCGTTGTCGTACTTGATATCGCCCGAAAACGTTTGCAGATGGCGCTTGGCCAGCTCCGGCTTGGGCTCGAACAAATCGATGTGGCTGGGCCCGCCTTGCATGAACATCGAGATCATGGCCTTGGCCTGCGGCGGCGCGGCAGGTTGCCGCGGCTTGAGGTCGTAGCTGGGCCGCTCGAGCAGCGGCTTGGTCGGCTCGGCCTGGACGTCATCGCGCGCCAGCAGCCAGGCCAAGGCAAAGCTGCCCAGTCCGAAGGCCTGCTGGCTCAAGAAATGCCGGCGAGTAAAGTGCGACATCGTGGCGTCCCTAGTCGACGTACAAAAAGCCGTTCGAAATCAACAGCGCATGACACAGTGCCGCCAGGGCGTGCTGCCCCGGTGTGGGCTGCGGCCCCTTGGCGTCGGCCGCTGGCGCCGGTGCTAATGCCGACTGCTCGCGGAGGTACTCCAGGCCCGCTTGAGTTTCCGCGTCCGACGGCGGTTGCGAATACGCCAACAGCCACGCCCGTTGGAATTGGGCCGCCGGATCGGGACCGGCTTCGCGCTCGACGCGCTGGGCCATGGCTTGTGCCTGGTCGACCACCAGGTCGCTATTCATCATCAATAGCGACTGCGGCGCCACGGTCGACGTGGCGCGCGATTCGCAGTTGGGCGACATCACCGGCAGGTCGAACGGCTCGAGCATGCCCAACGGCTTCGAGCGTCGCACCTGAACGTAAATGCTGCGGCGGAATTCGTCATCGCCCAATGGAACCACCTTGCCCGAGGGCCGACCGTCGGACAGCCGTGTGTCGACGCCCACCACGATCTGACCAACCTCGTCGGGCGTGACGGGAACGCTGGGGCCATCCATGCGGGCCGACAGGCGGCCGCTCGCCGACAGAATCGCGTCGCGAATCGTCTCCGCCTCCAGCCGGCGCACGCTCATTCGACCCAGCAGCCGATTCTCGGGGTCGATCGCTTCGAGCTCGTCGCGCCGCACCGACGACTGCCGGTAAGCATGACTGGTGACGATCTGCCGATGCAGCCGCTTGAGCTGCCAGCCGTTTTGCATGAAGTCCTGGGCCAGCCAGTCAAGCAACTCGGGGTGCGAGGGGCGCTGCCCCAGCAGACCAAAGTCGCCCGGCGTGGCCACCAGCCCCCGGCCAAAATGATGCATCCAAAAGCGATTGACCAGCACACGGGCCACCAGCGGGTGCCGACCGTC
>CAZPED010000367.1:0-4776 GCA_964585335.1 uncultured Planctomycetaceae bacterium
GGGCGAAGCCGATCAGCTGAACTGCGAAGTGCTGACTGCTTATTTCGAGCGTGGCGGCAAGGCGGCGCCCGCGCCGCCGCAAGGCGCTGCCAGCCCGGCTTCGAGCGCGCGCGTGCGGCTGATCGAGGCGCGCGGCGCGCCGGTGACCCTGCGCTCGCCCAGTCGAGGTTTGTATGCCCGTTGCCGGGGCATCGACCTGGTGCCCGGCGCAACGACCGAGAGCACGACGCTCGTGGCGCTAGGGCCCGGCACCATGCAAAGGCAATCGACCACAGATCCCGGTTTGAAGTACGACGCCAACTGGGGCGGTCAGTTCCGCTTTGAGCCCGACGGGCCGCGCAGCCGCGCGACGCTGAACGGGGCGGTCACGATTCGTTACGGACAGATGGGGACGCTGACGGCCGACGAGATCGTGGCCTGGCTGGTGCCGCCGCCACCCCAGCAAGCGCCGCCGGCCGAGGGCGCCGCGCCGCCGAAGTGGCAACTGGAGCGGGTGATTGCCCAGGCGGCGCCCGACCAAAATGCCCGCGAGCCGCGGCTGGTGGTCATCGACGCACCGCAACTGCACGGCACCACCCGGCGACTCGAAGCCAGCGTGGAGCAAGTGGCGGCGGCGCCGGCCCCTGGGCCTGGCGGTCCGGCCGCGCCGGCCCAACCCAAACGCGAGCCGCGCCCGGCGCAGAATCCCGGCGAGCGCTTCGCGGTTCGTGGCCAGCAGATCGCGATCAAGCTGGTGCCGGCCGCGGGCGAGCAGCTGGCGGTCAGCTCGGTGGCGGTCGAACAGCAGGCCCAACTGGAACAACTGACGACGGCCCAGCCGAACGAGCGGCCGCTGGTGGTGCGCGGCGATCGGCTGCACGTCACCGGCGCCGACCGCGACGCCGTACACGTCACCGTCTCGGGCAAGCCGGGCTATATTGACGCCGGCGGTATGACCCTCTCGGGCCGGGTGATCGAAATGGAAAAGAACGCCAACCGATTGTGGATCGACGGGCCGGGGCGAATGACGATGCCGCTGGCGCAAGACTTCGATGGCAAGCCGCTTGAGTCTCCGCAAGTGATGGCGATCAACTGGCAAGGGGGCATGAACTTTCAATCGAACACCGTGGTGTTTCACAAGCGCGTACAAGCGCAGTCGGAACATCAGCTGCTCGAAACCGAAAAGCTCGAAGGCATTTTGAGCCGGCCGATCGAGTTCGACCGTCGTCCCTCGACCGCTCCTGGCGCCCCGGGCCGTCCTGGCGACCGGCCCGACCTCGCCCAGATGCGCTGCTACGGTCCGGTGCGCTTGAAGAGCCGGCAGTTCGACCCGCAGGGACGGCAGACCTCGCGGTCGCTGGTCGACGCGTTCGACCTGGCCATCGACCGCGGGAGCGGCGCCATCGATGCCCGCGGGCCGGGGAGCGTGACGCACGTTTCGCTGGGCTCGGGCGACCCGCTGGCTCAGCGCGCGGCCGTGCCGGGGCAGCAACCGGCTTCAACGCCGCAGGCGCCCGCCGGCGAACAGTTGACCTTCTTAAACGTGACCTTTCAGAACCAGATTCGCGGCAACATTCATCGCCGCGAGATTACCTTTGGCGATGCAACCAAGACGGTTTATGGCCCAGTGGCGAATTGGGAACAGACGCTGAGCGCCGAGGATCCGCGGGGCCTGGGGCCGAAGGGTATGATGCTGGCCTCGCAGCAGCTGACCGTGCGGCAAATGCCGCCCCAGCCCAGTCGTCCACGCGGCTGGTTCGAGCTCGACTCACAGGGCAACGTCGTGGCCGAGGGACAGGGCTTCACCGCCCGCGGCGACCGGCTGACCTATTCGGAAGAGAAAGACCAGATTGTGTTGCGCGGCGACGGCTACAGCCCGGCCGAGTTCTTCCAGGAAGACGCTGCCGGGGGCCCGCGACGCGAATCGACCGCCAACGAGCTGATGTACTGGCCGAGCCTGCAGCTGGTGAAGGTCTCCGGCTTCAAGTCGTTTGGCCTCGACGCGCCCAAGGCGCCGAAGAAAGACGGCAAGTAGCCTGTCTGGATTGCCGGCTAATGCGCGGGAGCCCGGCTGCTTCGCTGGCTAGCTGGCGGCCAGCAGCGTTTCGACCGCTTCGCGTCCGGTCATGCCCGGACGCACGCCCAGTCGCTCGGCGGCATTGCTGACTTCGAGGATCTTGGCTTCGAACAGATCTTCGGGCTCGCGCAGCGGCTTGGCTGGCGTGCCGCGGGCAATGGCCACGACCAGGTCGAACTCGTTGGCCGCGCGGATGTCGTAAATGCCGCAGCCGACCAGCCCGCGATCGGTATGAATGGCGCAGTACTGGCCCTTGTTCCACTGGTAGGTGGAGCCCACGGCCTGTCCGCCGTTGAACTGCAGGATGCGGTTTTGGGCGATGGGGAGCGTCATGATGCAAGTCCTTCGGGCTGGGACGAGTCGGCCACGTGCCGCTGCCGCCAATGTATCGCAGCGCACTGCCACAGTGCCAGGGTGGTCGAAGCGGGCCCTTCCCCGGAGCAATTGCGCGGCGCTAGTCGAGCCGGACCCGGCGGCCGGTCACCAGCGAGATGACAAACAGCACCAGGAAGACCAGGAACAGCACCCGGGCGATCGACATGGCGGCGCCTTCGAGGCCGAAAAAGCCCAGCGCACCGGCGATGAGCGCGATGATCAAGAAAATAAGCGTCCAGCGGAGCATGGCGGTGGTCCTTTGTCTGTAAGCCTCGAGGGTTGCGAGCACATTAGAACTATAGCTTTCCGCGGCAGGCTGTTGCGATTCTTGGGAGGTGCCGCGCGTTGATTTACCCGTGAATTATTGGGCTCGTTGAGCGCTTTCGCAGCAAGTGCGGCAACCGGCGCGGCGGCATTAGAACGCAAAACGGCCCACGGGCGGGTGTCCGCTCGTGGGCCGTGCAGTGGTTGCGTTTGTCAGTTTCGGCGACGAACGCCGAAGACTACTCGTCGTCCTTGGGACCGTCGCCATCGCCGTCGCCGCTGCCGCCCAGCAGGGCTTCCAGGGCATCGGTGCCAGTGAGCTTCGGAGCGGCGCCGCCGTTGGAGGGCTTTTCGTCGTCGCCCGTGTCGAGCAGCGGGAAGCTGCGCGACAACACGCGATCTTTTTCGGCCGCCAGGGCTTCGAGCGCCTGCGGACGAATGCGGACTTCGGAGTCCTGGAAGGTCTTAAAGCCGGTGCCGGCGGGCACGAGGTGACCGAGGATGACGTTTTCCTTCAGACCCACCAGGTTGTCGACCTTGCCGGCCAGAGCGGCTTCGGTGAGCACCTTGGTGGTTTCCTGGAAGCTGGCGGCCGAGATGAAGCTGGAGCTTTGCACCGAGGCCTTGGTAATGCCCAACAGCTGGGTGCTGGCCGTGGCCGGCTTGGGCTTGGTGCCCTTGGACGGCTCGCCGCCGAGCGCTTCGATCTGGGCGTTGACCTGTTCCAGGGCGTCCTTGGGAACGATCGTGCCTTCGGCAAAATCGCTGTCGCCCTTGGCCGAGATCTTCACGCACTTTTGCAGGCCCTGGTTGGCCGCGCGGAATTCGAACTTGTCGAGCACGCTGCCAGGCAACAGGTTCGTGTCGCCCGGGGTTTCGATCTTCACCTTCCGCAACATTTGCGCGACGATGATCTCGATGTGCTTGTCGTCAATGTCCACCCGCTGGCTGCGGTAGACGTTCTGAATTTCGCGGGTCAGGTACTGCTGCACGGCCTCTTCGCCGGAGATGCGGAGAATGTCGTGCGGCACGAGCGGCCCGTCGACCAGCGCTTCGCCGGCCCGCACGAAGTCGCCCGCGTGCACCCGCAAGTGCTTGCCGTGGGCCACGAGGTGTTCGCGTTCGATGCCGCTTTCGCTGCGGACGATGATGGTGCGCTTGCCGCGCCGCTTTTCGCCGAGCAGTTCGACGGTGCCGTCGATTTCGGCGATCACGGCGGGTTCCTTCGGCTTGCGGGCTTCGAAGATTTCGGTCACCCGGGGCAGACCGCCGGTGATGTCCTGCGTACCGGAGACTTCGCGTGGCGTCTTGGCCAGCAGCGTACCGGCCGAGATCTGCATGCCCTCGTTGACTTCGATGTGGGCCTTTTCAGGCAGGTAGTAGAAGTCGAGGATCTTGCCGCTGGGGTCTTCGAGCACGACTTGCGGGTGCAGGTCGCCTTTGTGCTCCATGATGAGCTTGCGCTGGTGACCGCTGGGGTCCTTTTCCAGACGCATGGTCTCGCCCTGGATGACGTCCTCGTAGCGCACCTTGCCGCCGACCTCGGCCAGAATGGGGATGCTGTGCGGATCCCACTGGCAGAGCACCTGGCCCGGCTTGACCTCCTGGTTTTCGTTCACCATCAGGTTCGAGCCGGCGGGCACTTCGTACTTTTCCAGCTCGCGGCCCTTGGGGTCGAGAATCAGGATTTCGCCGTTGCGGGTGAGCACCACGCGTTCGCCGGCGTCGTTCTGCACCACCTTGAGCCGGGTGTACTGAACGATACCGCCCTTCTTGGCGCGGATTTCGCTCTCCTCGACGGCGCGAGCGGCGGTACCACCGATGTGGAACGTACGCATCGTGAGCTGCGTGCCCGGCTCGCCGATGCTCTGGGCGGCGATGATGCCGACGGCCATGCCCTCTTCGACCATCGAGCCGGTCGAGAGGTCCATGCCGTAGCAGCGACGGCAGATGCCCAGCGGGGCGTCGCAGGTCATCGGGCTGCGGACTTGGATCTTCTCCAGGCCCAGCTCTTCGATGCGGCGGTCGACGGCGCCGGTGATCAACTCGTTTTCGCGGACGATCACTTCATCGGTGATCGG
>CAZPED010000368.1:0-4773 GCA_964585335.1 uncultured Planctomycetaceae bacterium
GCCAGCCAAGCAAGCTCGACGGTCAATCAGCGTGATTCGGCCGTGGCTACCCGGCTGACGTTAGTCCGCAAGTCGTGCGGGTTTGTGCGTCGCATGGCCCACATTTTTTGGCCAACGCCCAGCACGCGCACGTCCCAACCATCATGCGGAATAAACCGCTGCACGTAAAGCACTGCTCCCAGCTGCGTCAACATGCGAAAGGCCCGGTCGGCCAGCGCTTCGTCTTGCAGCCGCGCGATGCCGCGCCCCTCGGCGCCAAACAAGGGCTTGACCACCACGTCGCCCCCTAACTCGGCGAAGGCGTGCTGGGCGTCCTCGGCCGTCTGGCAGACGATGGTAGGCGGCGTCGCCAGGCCCGCGGCAGCCAATCGCGCGCTTGTCAAATATTTGTCGACAGCCGCTTCAATAGATCGGGGCGGATTGACGACCACCTTGCCGCATGCTTCCAGCCTGGCCAGTGCGTCCATGCGGAACACGACCTGTTCGAGCGTGCCAGGAGGCATCGTGCGCACAAGCAGCCCGTCCACGTGGGACAGATCGAGCGCCCCCGCGCGAAACTGCGGGCCCCGCTCGGTCAGTTGCGCTGCCAGGTCGCGAAAGTTAATGCCCGTGACTTCGTGACGCCCTTGCCCTGCCCGCTGCAAGTCGCGCAGATACCAACTCGTGGGCGAACATAAGACCGCGAAATGCATGGCGTGCTGCGAGCTCTAACCAGGATCGTGGGACGGAGCGACGACGCACGAGCCTACGGCGAAATCTGCCGGATATCAAACGACTCGTGCACCACCCGAGGCAGCGTATGGCCGAAGCGGAACGTGCGGCCGGTGTCGAGGTTCGCTAGCGTCACCGCGGCCGGGCTGAACAGGTGCGGGTCGATCTTGTAAAAGTCGCGCTCGTAGTGCTCGAAGATCGCCGCGAACGGCCGGCCAAAGTCGGGCGACGCCTTGCTGGGCACCTTCGGTCCGATCTGCTCCAGGCTGGCGTCGTCGCCGCGAACCCAAAGCGTGACTTCGCCGCCATACAAAATGGCGTCGTTCGTGCGGCCAATGGCCACCAGGTCGTCGCCCGAGCAGGGGGGCAACGGCGCCACGCCCGCGCCGCTGACAACGCGGCCGAGGTCGAACCCCAGTTCGATGAGTTTGTGCAGGGCCGTTTCCACGCTGCGGGCCACGACCTGCACGCTGCCGGCAATGCTCGCGGTCGGCGCCAGCAGCAACGTCAGGCAATCGGTTGGCACGCCGCACGCCTCGGAGATTTTTCGGCACAACGCATCGGGGGGCAGCTGGCGGGTTTCGAGGACGCCGACGGCGTGTTGCGGACGCTCGCGAAAACCGATGGTTTGAAACAGCGATTCCTTGCCGGCCGCCGCGCGCATGGGACCAGACCCCATGGCAAAGAATTTGCCTTCCGCCAATTGCCAGCCGGCATACTGCGAAGCCATGCAGGCAGCCACGGGATGGTCCGTGGTGACGAGCACGCCCAGCGCGGTTTCGAAATCGGGCGAAGCTGGCACGAAGCGCACGTCGGCCAAACCCGACAGGCAGATTTCGGCCAACCGGCGGCCCGCCTCGAGTCCACCGCTGGCCGCGATGCCGCAATCGATCAAGCGCGTCCCGCCGGCGGTCACCGACAGCGCCACGCGTAACGGCTCCTTGTCGAGCAACAATTGCTCGGAGAGCGCATGGGATCGAGCATTCAACGACAAAGAATCCACTGGTTTTTCACTCCTCGCGATTGGCCATGCATTGCGCGCCCATCATCGCCATCATGCCGATTAGCCGCAATGCCCGGCCCGGGCGACTGATTCTTTCGAGAATGTAATCCCCCCCACAACCCATCGGCGTGGTCAGTCTTTTGGCCAGCTACTAAAATGCGTTGAAGATTGGAAATTCAAAAGTAAAGAGGCGGAGTACCTTACCTTGCCAAGTTTAACGGTTGAAAACTACGTAAAGGCGATTTTTCAGATCGGCCTGGCAGGCGAAGGTCAGGCTGCCACGGGCCAATTGGCCAACGCACTCGGCGTTTCGCCCGGCACGGTCACCAGCATGCTCAAGACGCTGAGTGAGAGCGGGCTGGTCACCTACATGCCCTACGAGGGCGTCCGCCTCACCGAAAGTGGCACCGCACTCGCATTGCGCGTGGTGCGCCGCCACCGCCTGATCGAATTGTTCCTGGTGAAGACTCTCGACCTGAATTGGGACGAGGTTCACGAAGAAGCCGAGCACATGGAGCATGCCGTCAGCGATCGATTGATCGACAAGATCGACGCCTTCCTCGGTCATCCCAAGGCCGATCCGCATGGCGATCCCATTCCTGGGTCCGACGGTTCGTTTGAAATGCCCGCCAGCCGCTCGCTGGCCGAGTGCATTGTTGGCGACGAATTTCGCCTCGCCCGGGTGGTCGACCAGTCTCCCGAATTTTTGCGCTTCTTGAGTAGCTCGGGCTTGCCGCTGGGCGTGGCTGGCCGTGTCGTAGCCAATCGGGCCGAAGCCGGCATCGTCACCGTGAAAGTGAATGGCCAGGAAACGACCCTCGGCCGGGCTGCCGCCGAAAAACTGATGGTCACCTCGGGCAAGTAGGTCTTCGAGTCGACACGCTTGATTGCGCCGTCGAACTGGTGGCGCTCGGCCCACTCTGATGACAGCGGTCTTTGCCGCCTGCTGGCCGCGTTCCGGGCGCGACGCGCCTACCTATCGGTCTCTTTGAACAGTCGGCGCGCACTTCGGCCATAAAAAACACCGCGCCCAGCAACATTTGCCGGGCGCGGCGTGCACCAGGACTGTCGATCAACAACTGCTACGATGGCGTCCCTAGAGGCATCGGCGGCGTGGCGGGCGCCGGTGCGCCGCCATCGGCGGGCGTGCCCGTCGGCGAGGCCCCTCCCGGCTGCTGCTGGGCAGGCGGGAACTCACGTGCCGGCAATCCGGCCTGGGCCGCGAAAATCGTTCGCAGTTTTTGGGCGCCGAGGTCGTGGATCTGGTGATCCAGGCCCTTATCCAACTCCCTCACCGCTTCCTTCGGATAGCCCAAGTAGCCGAAGTGGTAGCCCAACAAGAACCGCATGGCCGGATCGTCCGGCTTCGCCGTTCGGGCGTCTTCCAGTTTCTTGAGCTGAGTCGTGTACGCGCCGCTGTTGCCATATAGCTGCGTGTAATTCTTCACGAGCGTGCCCCACTCGTTCTCCGGCAGCATGCTCATGGCCGCCTGGACGGCGCCGGCCGCGGGCTCATATTGTCCCTCGGCAAACAGCGCCTGGCTCATCATCAGCACCAGACCGCCGTTGTTCGGGTCGTCCACCATGGCGTGCTGCCAATCGCGCAGCGCGTCTTGATAGCGGCCAGCTTTGAAGGCGTCCTCGCCGGCAACGATGTAGCTGTCGGCGTCCGCCGAGCTGCCCGGTGTGGGCGGGGTCGTGGCCGTCGCCGCAGCTTGGGGATTGTCGGCGTAGTTGGTGTAGTACGTGTTGCCGTAGCCACCATAGCCGCCGTAGCCACCGTAGCCGTAGCCACCCCAGCCGCCGTAACCGAGGCCCCACAACGGCCAGAGGCCATAGAGCCCCAGACCATAGCCGGGCCAGAAACCGTAACCGCCGTAGGGATAGCCCCAGCGTCCCCAGCGGCCAAATCCGCCGTAGCCGCCCCAGCCGCCGTAGCCCAGCCCCCACGGCGAAAAGCCGTAGTAGCCGCGATTCCAGCCGCCACGGTTCCAGTTGCCGTGGTTCCAATTGCCGCGGTTGAAGTTCAGGTTGTTGAAGTTACCGCCGCGGTACGCCGAGAAGTTGCGGCTGAAATTCTGGTTGCGAGCCAGATTGGCCATCGACCCGCGATTGTTGAAATTGCGCGCCACGAAGTTGTTGCGCGCCGCGCCGGGCGTACGACCCGCCGTGTTGAAACGGTTGATGCCGGCGGCGCCGAAGTTGCGATTAAAGTTAGCGCGCTGAGCGCCGAAATTCCGCGCGGTAAAGCTCTGCCGCGGCGCGGACGCGCGGCCGGCATAGTTGCCGCCCCGAAACGCGGGACTCATCGACCGGCCGCCACTGAAGTTGCGGCTCCCGCCGCTGAAGCTACGACTACCACCGCTAAAGCTGCGGCCGCCTCCGCTAAAACTGCGGCCGCCGCCACCGAATCCCCGGCCACCTCCGCCGAAACCGCCGTGGCCTCCGCCACCATGGCCTCCACCGCCACCGTGCCCGCCGCCACCTCCCCCGCGGGCGTACGCCGGCACTTCTGGCGCGGCCAACAGCACGGCCATCAATAATGCGATCAGCGCTGTCGTTCGAGTTCTCATGATTGTTCGCCTCTTGGACTGACGTAAACGTGCTGCGCCCGATATGGGCCGCACAGGGTTGTAAACTCACCCGTGGGATTGAATCCCCCTGTCGCGAGAAACTTTTGGCAAGTTGCGCGCCAAATGTCGGCCGATAGCGCGGAGCTTCCTCCGCGGTAGTGTTTGCGCGGTTTGCCGGCCGCTAGGACCTGACGAATTGTTCAGAAATGAGTCGCAAGCGAAGGGATGTGCCATGCTTCTTGTCTTTACGGCCCCGTGCGGCACGGCGTTTTATTAGCTTGCTGAGATGTAACCCACCAACGCCCGCGGCCGTCCTGGGGACTGGCGAACCGCGAAATTGCCGGGCATTTGGGGGGCCAATGCCGGCCGTTTGACGCCGCAGGGCGAACATCGTAGAAATGAACAACGTTGCCGCCGTGCTTCGGCCTCGCATGAGAGGCCCTCGCAATGGGGACCTGTGAACCTGGTCAGGGACGAAAGTCAGCA
>CAZPED010000369.1:0-4770 GCA_964585335.1 uncultured Planctomycetaceae bacterium
CAAAGACCTCGTCGCGGGTCACCAGACGGGCGCCCTTTTCGGCATATTGAGCGTCGGGAAAGCCGGCTTCCAGGCCGGCGCCCGCTTCGACGCGCACCACGTACCCCTGTCGCACCAAGCCCTGGACGAGGCCGGGCACGAGGGCGACCCGGCGTTCGCCGGGGAAAGTCTCTTTGACAGCGGCGATGATCATCGTGATGGGCCCTGGCAGTGAGGAGCGAACGAGTTGGCGTAAATTCGGCTGGTTCGGGGCTTTAGCCCGCTGTCCCAGCTGGTCGATTGTGTCAAATTACCCCGCCGCGCGAAAGCCGCCGCCGGTGCAAGTGCGGGCTGGAGGAGAGATTGGCGTCGAGGCCGGATTTTTGAGGATTCAGCCGCCTTGAACCATTTGGCGGCAAAGGCTAAATTGGCAGTTTCGATTTTGGCCCCTTGGGGCCGCCTGGGTCAGCTGCGCCAACTGGCGCGCCCTGGGTCCTTTTTCTTGTTGTGAGCAGCAAACTATGCAGACGGCAACCGTCAAAAGCTACATGGCCAAGCCCGGCGAGGTCGAGCAAAAGTGGTGGCTGGTCGACGCCGATCAAAAGGTCGTGGGCCGGTTGGCCAGCGAGATCGCCATGATTCTGATGGGCAAGCACCGCCCGACCTATACGCCGCACGTCGACACGGGCGACTACGTCGTCGTCGTCAACGCCGAGAAAATCAAGCTGACCGGCAAGAAGTGGGACCAGAAGCGCTATACCTGGACCACGTACTATCCGGGTCTGCGCAGCGAGACGGCCCGCACCCGCTTCGAACACAAGCCCGAGCTGATTCTGATCGAAGCCGTGCGTCGGATGCTGCCCAAGAACAAGCTGGCTTACAAGATGCTCGACAAGCTCAAGGTCTATGCCGGCGAGCAGCACCCGCACCAGGCGCAGAATCCCCAGCCGAAAGAGCTGGCCGAATAGTAACCCGGGTCGATAAGCAATCCGGCCGCGACTTAGGCTGGCGCTCGCTTCGATCTTCAAGACATTTCGAACCGCAGTAAACGCAAGAGAAAGCTATAGCCATGGCAGTCGCCAAAACAGCTTCGATGGCCAACGATTCCCTGGGCACGGGCCGCCGCAAGACGTCGGTCGCCCGCGTCCGCGTTCGCGCCGGAGCCGGAACGATCACGATCAACGATCGCCCGTTCGAAGAATATTTTCCCAACGACCAGGATCGCCGCAACGTGCTGGCACCGCTCGTCAAGAGCGGCAAGCAAGAGGCCGTTGACGTGACGATTCGCGTGCACGGCGGCGGCATCAGCGGCCAGTCGGGCGCTTGCATGCTGGGCCTGGCCCGCGCCTTGCTGAAGTTCGACAACGAAACGTTCGACACCCTGCGGCACAATCACCTGTTGACTCGCGATGGCCGTATGAAGGAACGCAAGCACTACGGTCTGCGGGGCGCTCGCAAGGGCACGCAGTTCTCGAAGCGCTAAAACCCGGGCTTGCAAAGCTCGATCATCGACATTCACCAAGGCCCATTGCCGCTGTTGGCGATGGGCCTTTGTGTTGCGCCCACGGCGGCACGCCGCAGCCGGCTCGCGCCCGATTATCAACGCCTGGCTCGAATTGTCGCTACTGGCTCGACTTGGCGCTACTCGAAGATCAGGTAGCCAAATCCTTCGGGCACGATCGCGGTCGAGGCCGGCTGCGTCCACGATTGGAATCCCACGCCGGGCACCGTCCGCTGAATGCCTAAAGCCCAGGCGGTTTTCGAGGCCGGCTTGTGGCCAGTCAGTTCCGACAGCGGGATGGCCGCCTCGACGATCCAGGCATGTTCATCGGTCCCCGGGGCGACAAACCAGTTGGGGTTCCAGCTGGCGTCGTGCCAGCAATCGTCGGCTGGCCAACCGCGGCTGTCGATAGCCAGCCGATAGTACGTGGCAAAGTCCCGGTCGACGTCGATCAGAAATTCCACGCGGTCTTCGTCCGCCAGGTCGGGGTCGCGCGGCCGGGGTTGCGCGTTGGCGGCATATTTGCGGCCCGGGGCATGAGCGCAGCTGACGGCCAAATACAGGAACTCCTCGTCGTAGGCCAGCATGGCCACCGCGCCCCACTGCTCGTCGTCGCGCAAGGCACTGTGAAGCTGGACCGGCGTGCCTTTTTGCCAGAACGGCTCATCCAACCGGCCGTCGAGGCGCGGCTTGCCGGGGGCCCGCAGGCAGGTGGCGGTTGACTTGGGCGACTCGGTCTTGGGGTCGGCCAGCCACAGTTCGCCCAGGGCGCAAGCCCGCCAGGCGTCAGCCGGCCGCGAGTGCCGCAGGGCCATGTAGAACCGTTCCGCCTGCCGCGGCAACCCTTGCTGGCGATGGGTCACGGCCAGCGGAAACCTCACCATCGGTTCGCCATACAGACCGGGTTGCAACTGTTCGATCTGCCGGGCATAGCCGCAAGCCTTTTCCAGGCGCGTTTGCGATTCGCCGTTGTCGAGCAAGACCCCCCCACCTCGCGCTTCGTCGGCGCGAGCGCCAATTTCGGCCTGGCGTCGCGCGCCCCCTGCCAATTGCATGCCCGGAGTGTCCTTGCCACGCAAGCGCGGGTCGCGCGGTTGCGCCGCGGGGGCCAGGGCCGTCACTTGCTGGATCGTATGCTGCTGATCGGCGCGCATCCGCCACGAGGTTTCGGTGCTGGCGTAGTACTGCACCAGCCACACGAGCGCCTTGGTCGCCAGGGCGCTATTGGGATAACGCTCGACGACCAGCTCGTAGCACTCGGCCGCCAGGTCCCAGCGGCCCTGACGATGATAGCGCTGAGCGAGCTGCACCAGCACTTCGGCGGCGCGCGTGGGCTCAAGCTGTTTGGTCTGCTGGCCGAAGTCGGCCAGAAAACGGCCATCGCGATCGCCTTCCTCGGCCTGAGCCAGAATCGCCTGCAAGTTGCGCCGCAATTGGGCTTCGCGCTTGGCGGCTTCGAGGTTGCTGCCACTCGACTCGACGATCGCTCGCCGCGCCTCGCCCCCCGGCGAGAGCGGAATGCCGCTGAAAAAGTCGCGCTCGCCCAACTGCTGCGGAATCTGGTTGACTAGCAGGCGAAAACCCACGGTCGTGGGCGGGGCCGGCGCGTCTTGCGAGATGACGCCCCGCGCCGCGGTGGCAATCTCGGCCACGGTGCGTCCGGTTTGCGATGACAATTGCCCGGTGTTGACATTCGTCGTGCCCGACTGCTCGCCGCTCACGGCCGCGTACACTTTTGCCACTTTCCAGGGCTGCAGGCCGGCAACGCTGACTTGCTTTGAATACTGCTTGGGGTCGGCTGCCCGCTCGACGGCCCGCAGCACGACCTGGTTGACCAGGTGCAGCAGCGGATCGCCGCCGCGAACGTCGGCCGAGGTTGTGACCACCACGTTGGGGCGCCACATTCGCAGCCGGCTCACGACGTGCGCCTCGAGCCGATCGAGCGACTGGCCGTCGTTGGCGAAGTTCCACCCCTCGACGATCTGTTCGGCCGATAGCCGCAATCCCGCGTCGCGCAGCGGAAAGCGCCAGGCCTGGCTGGCCACGCTGCCGCCGGCCAGGGCCACGGCCTCGTGCGCCTGCCGTACGGGGTCGACCATGCTGGAACGAGCTGCGGCGTCTTCTCGGCTGAGCAGTTCGACGGCGGCCAGATAGCCTTCCTCGGCCGATAGACGCGCAAACAGTTCGAGGGGCAATTCAGCCTGTCGCGAAAACACGCCCAGGTAGGCCGCCCGGCGATGTTCGCCATGGGCGCGCCGCCAGGTGCGGCCACCGTCGCTGGTGGCCAAGAGCGTGCCCAGTTCGCCCGCGGCAAAGCCGTTCTGGTCGTCGACGAAGGCCAACGCGTTAATCGGAAGCGATTGTCCGGTGTCGAACGTTTGCCAGCTGCGGCCGCCGTCGGCCGTGTGCAACACGCGGCTGCCGGGCGTTCCAGCCACCCAGCACGACTGCCCCCGCACGGCCAGCGCCGCGAAATCGAACTGTTCGCGCACATCGGCTGGCAGGTCACTTTCGGTCGTTTGCCAGGACTTGCCCAGATCGCGCGTGGTGAGCACCAGGCCGCCGTCGCCGACCAACCAACCGCCCCCTTGCGGCGTCAATTGCATCCGCGCGAGCGACCGCAGCCCATAGTCGGCCGCCACCGCCTCGACACCGCGGCGGCGAATCGTCGCCAGCGCACCGCCGCGGCCGGCCAAGGCGCCCGAGTTGGGGTCGATCAGTTCGCCCGTCAACCAGCTACCGCCGGCGGCCGCGGGCAGAGCAGCCCAACTGCGTCCGCCGTCCTCGGTCGAATAGACGCCCGAGGGAAAATAAGCCGAAGGGTGCCCCAGGGCCCAGCCGTGCGTGGTGTCGAAGAAGCGTATCCGGGCAATCGCCGGCAGAGCGAGCTTCCGGTCGAGCGTCCAGGTTTGGCCGCCGCCGCGCGTGCGCACGATGACGCCGACGCTCGATTGAGTGTAGCGCTGCGTGAAGCCGCCGGCGGCCCAGCCGTGCTTTTCATCCAGGAAGCAGACGCTCGCCAACCGGCACTCGACCGGCGAGTTCTGCACATTCCAGTGCCGGCCCCCGTCGCTGGTATGTAAGATCAGCCCCCGGTCGCCGACGGCCCAGCCATGCGTGGAACTGGCAAAGCAGATGTCCGTCAGTTGGGCATCGCCCAGCGCGGGATTGGCCGGCTGTTGCTCGTCGGCCAGCGCCAGGGAAGTCACAATGACGAGCACGACTGCCGCTCGCCAGGCATCTCGGATCCAATGGCCCGCCATGGCCTCACCTCGCTCCTTGAGTGCCGT
>CAZPED010000370.1:0-4765 GCA_964585335.1 uncultured Planctomycetaceae bacterium
TCGCGGTGATCGGCGGTTTGCGGCGGGGGTCCATTGTCGGCGGTTCTCACTCTCGTAGCGCGACACATCGGAAGTATCGACCATGGGACGCCGCGCGGCCGAGCACCGGCCGGCATCCTGCCGCGTCGGCGAGAGTTTCTCGAAGTTTTCACCGGCGCATTCGGCACGACCGCTACAACCTCCAAGCCGCGTCCGGCGCTCCGGCCGCGCCGGCGAAGCGCACGTATACTTACGGCGGTCGATTCTTTTCGCTTACCAACATCTCCGCACCATGCGCATTCTCGTCACCGGCGGCGCCGGATACATCGGCAGCCACGCCGTTCGCTTGCTCGGTCAGGCCGGCCATGATGTTTGGGCCTACGACAACCTCGTCTTCGGACATCGCGGCGCCGTGCCGCAAGGCAGGCTCGTCGAAGGAGACCTGCACGATCGCGCGCTGTTGGAGCGCACGCTCGGCGAACTCCAAATCGAAGCCGTAATGCACTTCGCGGCCTTCGCGTTCGTCGGCGAAAGCGTCAGCGATCCGGCCAAGTATTACCGCAACAACGTCGTCGGCAGCCTCTCGCTGCTGGAAGCCATGCGCGCCGCGGGCGTGCGCAAGATGGTCTTCTCCAGCACCACGGCCACCTACGGCGTGCCGGCCCACATTCCGATCACCGAACGTGAAACGCAGAAGCCGATCAATCCCTACGGCTATTCCAAGCTCGTCGTCGAGCAAGCGTTGGCCGACTACACGAAGGCCTACGGGTTCGGCTACGCGGCGCTGCGCTACTTCAACGCGTCGGGGGCGTCGCCCACGGGCGATCTGGGCGAGGACCACACGCCCGAGACGCACCTGATTCCGCTGGTGCTGCAAGTGGCGCTGGGGCAGCGGCAACAGATTACGATCTTTGGCGACGACTATCCCACGCCCGACGGCACCTGCATTCGCGACTACGTTCACGTCGACGACCTGGGCCGGGCCCACATCGCCGCGCTCGACCGGCTAGTGGCCGGCGAGGGACTGAAGGTGAACCTGGGGACCGGGCGCGGTTACAGCGTTCGCGAGGTGATCGAAGCCTGCCGACGCGTCACGAGGCACAAAATCCCTGCGCAAATTGGCCCTCGGCGTCCTGGCGATCCGCCGGAACTGGTGGCCGATGCCACGCTGGCCGGCGAACTACTGAACTGGCGGGCCGACTATCAGGACATTGATACGATCGTGGCCACGGCCTGGCGCTGGCACCAGGCCCATCCGCACGGCTACGCCGGCTGACGGCTGCTTCGCGCGTGACAACGCGGTTCGCCGAGGCTACCATGTCCCCTGTTAGGGTGGATTGAGGGGCTTTCGGGGGTCAGCAAGCCATGAGCCGGGCCATGCCCATCGTTGCGCTGTCGGAGATGATTCACGGCCAGGAAGCCGACTTGTTCGTGCTGATGACGGTCAAGGAAGAGTTGACCACGCGCGACGGCAAACCGTATTTTCGCGTCGCCTTTCGCGACCATGCCCGCGAAGTGAGTTTTCCCATCTGGCACGATTCGCCCTGGGGGGCCGACTGCCGCGAGGCTTGGCAGCCCGGCGAGTTCTACAAAGTACGCGCCGTCTATCGCGACACCAACTACGGTCCGCAGCTGGAACTGCGGAAGATTCGCGCCGTGGTGCAGGCAGACCAGGCCGATGGCTTCTCGCCCGCCATGTGCCAGTCGCAAACGCGCTTTGACGTGCGGGCCATGTTCGACGAGCTCATGACTATTGCCCGGGAGCAAATCGAAGATGCTGGCTTGCGGCAACTGGTCGAAGAACTGCTGGAACGCAACAAGGCGGCGCTGCTGACCTTGCCGGCCGCGACGCACAACCATCATGCCTTTCTGGGCGGTTGGCTCGAACACGTGCTCAGCGTGACGCGAACGGCCGTCTATCTGGCCGACAAGTACGACGACTATTACCCTGACCTGCGGCCGCGGCTGAACAAGGGCCTGGTCGCCGCGGGGGCCATCTTGCACGATATCGGCAAATTGCGCGAAATCGAGGAGCAGCCGCAGGGCGCCCAGTACACGGCCGCGGGCAATCTGATCGGCCACATTCTGCAAGGCCGGGACATCGTGCGCGAGGCGGCCGCCGGGCGCGATCTAGACGCCGAGCTGCTCTTGCGGCTCGAACATATCATCGTTTCGCACCAGCGTTTGCCCGAGTGGGGCTCGCCCAAGCCGCCCATGACGCCCGAGGCGCTGCTGGTGCACTACGCCGACGACGTGGACGCCAAGTACCAGATGATGGTCGGCATTTTGCGCGAAGACTCGACGCCCGGCCCCGTCACGTCAAAGAAGAACGTCCTCTTCCAGAAAGTCTATCGCGGCGGCTAACGGTTGCTGGCCGGCGCTTTAGTCCTTGCCGTTCGACTTGGGCAAATCGAGCCGGCAGCAGCCCAGGTCGAGCGTGGCCACGCCGCCGCCAACCTCGTGAGCGATCTCGGGATGCAGGCGATAGACGACGTACTTGCCCTGCTTTTCGGTCTGCACCACGTTGGCGTGCCGCAGCACCCCCAGGTGATGCGAGATTTTCACCAGCTCCTCGCCCAACTCTTGAGCCAGGTCGGAGACGTTGCGCGGGCCGTGGAACAGGCAATTGACGATCCGCAGCCGGTCGGGATCGGCCAGCGCCTTGAGCCGCGAGGCGCATTGCTGGTAGTCGTCCTCGGTGCGCATCACGACCTTCAGTCGTGGCGAGTTCGCTGGGGGCGTGCGGTCATCCATGGGCGTTCGGCGGCAAGCGGGCAAATGGCTCTGGAGGCCATTATGGCCGAGCCCCGGCGGACTGAAAAGCGGTTTGCTCGGGCCGCACGCTTTGGCGGCGCCGCCCGCTGCGTGCCTGGCCTGGCCTGGGCACGGTGTTGCGCTCGATCTGGGAGCCCAAATGTGCGAGTTGGCCCGCCAGACGCTCGTAGCCCCGATCGAGGTGATCGATACGCCGAACGACGGTTTCGCCCTCGGCGGCCAGGCCGGCCAAGACCAGCGCGGCGCTAGCGCGCAGGTCGCCAGCAGTAACCTGGGCGCCGGTCAGCCGCGCCACGCCGCGCACCGTGGCGGCGCCCTCGCGGCGCTCGATCGTGGCGCCCAAGCGTGCCAACTCGTCGACTTGCAGGAAGCGGTCGGGAAAGACGCTGTCGCGAATCGTGCTCGTGCCGTCGGCAAGCGCCGCTAGAGCGAGCAGTTGCGGTTGCAGGTCGGTGGGCACGCCCGGATAAGGCGCGGCCGTAAAATCGAACGGTCGCGGCCGGTCGTTGGCGGTGAGCGTCACGGTGTGGGGGCCAAGATCGACGCGGCACCCAATCTCGCGCAGCAATCCAACGAGCGCCGCCAGGTGCGCCGGCTCGACGTCGTTGACCGTTACGCGGCCGCCGGTGAGGGCGCCGGCCAACAGCAGCGTGCCCGCCTCGATGCGGTCGGGAATGATCTGATAGTGCCCGCCCCCGAGCGAATCGCGGCCGTCGATTTCGAGCGTGTCGGTTCCCAGGCCGACGATGCTGGCACCCAGCGTGTTGAGGAACTGGCCCAGATCGACCACCTCGGGTTCGCGGGCCGCGCCGGTGATCGTGGTGCGCCCGCTGGCCAGCGCCGCGGCCGACATGACGTTGGCCGTGCCGGTGACCGTGGGACCGTGCGAGCCACTCAAATCGATTTCAGCGCCGCGCAGACGCCTGGCCGTGGCGATCACGTAGCCGTGTTCGATGCGAATGTCGGCCCCTAGCGCGGCCAGGCCGCGCAAGTGCAAATCGACGGGGCGGCTGCCGATGTTGCAACCACCTGGGAGCGAGACCACCGCCCTGCCCCGCCGCGCTAGCAGCGGCCCCAGCACGCAAAAGCTGGCCCGCATGCGGCTGACCAGTTCGTACTCGGCCAGGGTTGGCCGCTGGTCGATCGTGGCAACGCGCACCACGTCGTCGCGCCCGCGCTTGACTTCCACGCCCAGGTATCCCAACAGCAGGGCCAGCGTATCGACGTCGGACACGCGCGGCACGCGCTCGAGCGCGACGGGTTCGGAGGCCAGAATCGTGGTGGCCAGAATTGGCAGCGCGGCGTTCTTGGCGCCGCTGGCGCTCACGCTGCCCGCAAGACGTTGGCCGCCGATGATGCGCAGACAATCCATTCGAGCCGGCTCGCGAAAGCCATCCTGGCGGCGGAAACGGGCGGCGCGGCTAATCGCGGCGGCGGGCATGCACCACGCGGGCCAGCCCGGCCAGATCCTTGCGTGTCTTGTCGAGCGAAAGCCGGCTATCGGCCTCGATCAGCCGTTCGACCGGTTGTTGTAACATAGGGCTGATTTCCAACAAGAGCGATCCGCCCGGCACCAGCCGTTCGGCCGCTTGTGGCACCAGGCGCTCGATGACGTCGAGCCCGCCGGGGCCGGCCACCAGCGCCAGCTCAGGCTCGTAGGCCTTCACGTCGCGCGACAGACCGGCATATTCGGTCGTGCTGACGTAAGGCGGGTTGCTGGCGATGACATGGAACCGCTGCTCGGCCGGCACGGCTGCTAGCAGGTCGCTTTCGAGGAACTCGACCCGATCGGCCACGCCCAAACGCTCGGCGTTCTTTTGCGCCACGGCCAGCGCCTTCGAGCTGATGTCGACGGCCGTCACGCGTGCTCGCTGGGCCTGCCTGGCCAACGTAATAGCGACGATGCCGCTGCCGGTGCCCACGTCGAGCACGCGGGGCTCGTCGGCGGCAGGCAGCGCCTTGAGCACGTCGAGCCCGGCCACGACGAGCGACTCGGTCTCGGGTCGGGGGA
>CAZPED010000371.1:0-4761 GCA_964585335.1 uncultured Planctomycetaceae bacterium
GCCCGATTCGGCCGTCTCTTCCGCGGCTTCCTCGACGGCCGCCACCAGCACGTAGTCGGGCGGAGTGACGCCGTGCTGCCGGGCCCAGGAGAGCTTTTCACGCATCGACATGCAGCAGCAAGAGCGCCAACATTGGTCGGCCGAATGACAGCCGCAGTGATGATGCTGGCAGGGAAACGGCTGCTCGGAACCTTCGCCCGGCGAGGGCTGGGGCACGGGAAAACCAACCGTCAGCGCAAGGTGAGCGATGACGCACAGCCCAACCAGGCCAAGCCGTAGAACGGTTCGATATCGGGCTGAAATAAATCTTGGGCACATAGGCCAACACGCCGGCCGACAGCCCGTTCCTCGTCATGCCTTGTGATAGTTGTACCTGAAACGCTTGTCAAGTGTTTCAGCAACCGCTGGGCGGTGCCAGTGCGCTCAACGAGCCATCTCGGCGCGAATGCGCTTCAGCCGCCGCAACAGCGCCACGATGTGGCCGTTCTCGAACATCGCCGCCAGATGGCCTTCACAAAACCGGTCCTTGCGAATGCTGACGGTCAACAGCTTGCGGACCGTCTCGGCATCGATCAAGCCCAGGCGCGCCGGATCGTCAACGTACTGCTGCGCCTCGTCCTGCCACGAGGCCCAATCGAACGGTTCGATCCAACCATGGTCGTACAGCGCGTGTACGAACGCTTCCACGGGATCGCTGAATTCAAAGTGCGGAATGATCGAGTCGCCGGCATCGGGCCACTCGCCGCACTGGAAGCTCATCTTTTGAAAGGCGTCGAGAAACGGCAGTATCGCATCGATGGTCTGCGCGGTGATCGGCTTCATGGTGCTCATGGTCAATAGGCCGCGAGATAATACGTCATCATTGCCCCGGCGGTACCGCCCGCCAGGACCAATATCATGCAACCGCCCGGCCTGGGCAGTCCGTCGCGCAGCAAGCGTCCGGCCGCAGAGTAGTAGCCGAGTTGCCGCTTGAGTCGCCGTTGCTGATTCGGTAACCAGCGAAACGGCTTGAGCAACGCCGTGATGCCCAGGTCCTTGCGCACGCGTTTCTTCGCCGCGGTGACACCCAGTAGGGTCTTGAGCGAGGGACGGCGGTATCGAAAGAATCTCATCACCAGACCAGTCCACCAGGACGTACCGCGCGGCAACCGTGCTGCCCACCCAGCGCTCCGCACTATTTCTACCTAGCCAGCATAACCACCGCTCGTTCGAGTGTCGGCCGACACGACCTGCTATAATACAACGCTGGTGCGGGTCGCCGAAGTTCCTTCGGCAGAATTCGTAAGGTCTCGCGCGCCATTACCGAACATCGCGGAGGAAGCTAACGATGACTTCGCTCGTGGTCGCTTCCCAAGGGTTCGAGCCCTGGCTGCGCTGGCTGGTCCGCCTGGTCGCCGGTGGGCTCGTCGCGCTGGTCGTCGTGATCTTCGTCGGCGAAGGGGGCGTCAATCCGCTGGCCCTCACCCCCGTCGAAGCCGCCATGCTGTTGTGCATGGCCGGCGCGGTCGCGGGCCTGGCGCTCGGCTGGCGGCGGCCGCTGCTGGGCGGCGCCCTGGCGCTGCTGGCCATGACCCTGTTTTTTGCCATCGACTGGCTCGCGCGGGGCAGCCTGCCACGCGGCATCTACTTTCAACTGATGTGGGCCGCCGGACTCGGCTTTCTGGTCGACGGCCTGTTGCAGCGCCGCGCCGCCAGCGCTGCGCGGTTCCTTTAGCACTGCGTCGGCGTTAATTCCGCGGCCGTGCTCATTGCTGCAAATCGGCTGGCGGCAGCGGCACCGGTTTGACTTCCTCGATCGCCGGCGGCCGCGGCACTTCTTCGACCGCCTGTCCCGCTGACATGACGTTGCCAGCGCGGAAGTGCGGCCACGCACCGCCGATTGCCTGGTAAACGCTGACCAGGTTGAGCGCGATGTTCCCCTCGGCCTGGGCCAGCAGGTCTTGCTGGCTGACCAGCACGCCTTGCGTGTTGAACACGCGGTTGAAGTCGGTGATGCCCCCCTTGAACTGCGTGGTCACCAGTTCGACCGAGCGCTCGGCCTCGCCCACGCTGCGTTTCAGGCTGCCGGCCTGCTGCTGCGACTGCAAGAAGCCGACCAGCGCGTCTTCGACTTCGCGCCCCGCGTTCAGGCAAGCCTGCTGATACTGGAGCGCCGCCACTTCGAGCCGCGCGTCCTGCACGCGAATGTTGTTGGCAATTCGCCCGTAGTTCAGCACGTTCCACTGCACGGTGGGAATAATGAACGCCGTGAAGCTTTTGGCGGCAAACAGTCGTTCGATGTCGTCGGCGGCGTAGCCCAGAAAGCCATTCAGCGCCAACCGCGGATAGAGATCCGACTCGGCCACGCCGATCCGCGCGCTCTGCGCCGCCACTTGTCGTTCGGCGCGGCGCACGTCGGGCCGCCGCCTGAGCAGGTCGGCTGGCAACCCCACGGCCACCGTCGGCGGCGCCTGGGGAATCGGTCCCTTGGGCAGTTCGCCCGCCAGGTCGTGTACGGGCATGCCCAGCAAAATGCACAGCCGGTTGCCCGCCTGCCGGCGGCCGATCTCCAAGGGCGGAATTGCCGACTCGGTTTGCGCCAAACTGGTTCGTGCTTGACGCACGTCGAGCTCGCTGGCCACGCCCCGCTCGAACCGCTCCTCGGCCAGACGCATCGAACCGGTTTGAATTTCGACGTTCTTACGCGCGTAATCCAATCGCTGTTCGAACGTGCGCAGCTGCACGTAGTTGCGGGCCACGTCCGAAAGCAGCATCACCAGCGTGTCGCCGTAGCTCTCGACCGAGGCTCCCAGGTCGGCGTTGGCCGCCTCGACCGAGCGTCGATACCGGCCCCAGAAGTCCAGCTCCCACGAGGCATTGAATCCCGAGGCCCACAAATTGATGTTGCCCGGCAGCGGCAACTGCAAGTTCTCGGTCAACTGGCCATGCGCGTACAGAGTCGTGGCCGATTGCGACTGTGGAAACAGGTTGCCTACTGAAATATTGCGCTGCGCGCGGGCTTCGAGAATACGGGTGCCGGCGGCTCGCAGATCGAGGTTCTGCCGATACGCCATGTCGATCAGGCCGTTGAGCGTGGGGTCTTCGAAGACCGTCCACCACGCGCAGTCCTGGGCCGGCTCGCTTTTGACCCGCGGGTCGGCATGATCGATCCACACGGGGGCCGCCGGGGCCGGCGGCGGCGCATAGTTGGGGCCAACCTTGAAGCCGTTGTGCCACCACTGCCGCGGGCTCGTGCAACCGCTCGAGGCGATGAGCGCCGCGACCAGGCCGGCGAAGGCATAGATCCGCACCCTGCGCGCGAAACCGAGCGCAGCTGTGGAACGACCCGGGGCGACTGGGCAGGGGTTCCCAGCGCGGATGGCGGAAAACTCAACCATGCTTGCGAAACTGGATCGACTACGGGGCAATGCTTCAAGTCGCCGGCAAAAACTGCCCGACGAATCGAAGATTGGGCACTACCGTGGGCAGAACGGAAACGTGAGTGGAAGCAGCAGCCCAGAGGGCGGTGGGAAGGGAAGGACCGAAAGGGGTGGGAGCCGCGAGGAGTCGCCTAGCCGGCAGGCTGAACCGAAACCGCAGCCTTGTGGTTACTCGGCAATCCGTCAAAGCCGGCATGAGCCGAACGAACTAACTCTCGCCCCCGCGCAATAACCTGGCAATTTAGCGAAACTTGTCGGGCCCTGCCGCCGGCAAGCTGGCGAATCTCGGGTTGTCGCAATCCCGACTGCCGATATGGTGGTAGCACAGGTGATTAATGAAACGCTCGGTCGCGATCTTGTTGCTCGTTGCCCTGGCAGCCTTTCTGGGAGGAGTCACATGGTGGTGGCTGCATCATAACGGCGCCCAGAGCGAGCTGGTGCTCTACGGCAACGTCGACTTGCGCCAAGTCGAATTGCCCTTCAACAACTCCGGCCGCATTTCCGAAGTGCTTGTCGAGGAAGGGGACTCGGTCCACCAGGGAGACGTGCTGGCGCGGCTCGATAGCAGCCGTTTGCGGCCGGCGGTCGACCAGGCTGCCGCGCAGGCGGCCGCCCAGCGCGAAGTGGTCGCCCGCATGCACGCCGGCAGCCGCCCGGAAGAGATCGCCCAGGCCAAGGCCAACGTCAATGCCGCCACGGCCGACGCGGCCAATGCCAAGCGTCAGTTCGAGCGCATCAAGAAGCTGGCCACCGAGTCGGCCGGCGGCGCCGTCAGCCAGCAAGATTTCGACAACGCCAAGGCGGCCCTCGAAATGGCCGACGCCCGGCTGGAAGTCAATCGCAAGACGCTCGAACTGGCCCTGGCCGGTCCCCGCAAAGAGGAAATTGCCGAGGCCGAAGCCAAGCTGCGCGGCAACGAGGCCCAGCTCAAGCTGCTCGAACAAGAACTGGCCGACGCCCAACTCTTGGCGCCCGTCAACGCCGTGGTTCGCAACCGCGTCATGGAACCCGGCGAAATGGCTTCGCCGGCCAAGCCCGTCCTGCTGCTGGCCGTCACCGATCCTAAATGGGTCCGCGCCTACGTGTCGGAACCCGACCTGGGCAAAGTCAAACCGGGCGAGAAAGCCTGGATCGAAGTCGATAGCTTTCCCGAGCGCCGCTTCGACGGCTGGGTGGGCTTTATTTCTCCCGTGGCCGAGTTCACGCCCAAACCCGTGCAAACCGAGGAGCTGCGCACCAGCCTGGTTTACGAAGTGCGGGTGTTCGTCAACGATCCTCAGGCGGAATTGCGCCTCGGCATGCCGGCCACATCCTACATGGCCATCGGCACCGACGCCGTGGA
>CAZPED010000372.1:0-4752 GCA_964585335.1 uncultured Planctomycetaceae bacterium
GTTTGCGCACGACCAGCACCAGGTGCCCCACCAGCTGCTCGTCCTCGTCGCTCAGTTCGTTGAGCGAGGGAATCTCTCGCTTGGGAATGACGATCACGTGCGTCGGCGCTTGCGGCGCGATGTCGTGAAAGGCCAGGCACTGCTCGTCGTCGTAAACGATCTTGGCCGGCAGCTCGCCGTCGATGATGCGCTTGAATATCGTTTTAGCGGTCATTGCCTACGCTCCACTGCGGAATTACTGTGCTCAGCCCTTCAAGGCGGGCTGGTCGAGCAGCACGCCTTCGTCGACCAGCATCATCGGAATGTCGTCGACCACCGGATAGAGCACCGCGCGGTCGGCCCGCACCAGGCCGCCGTCGAGCTGCTGGGCCAGCGTTTGGCCAGCGCGGTTTTGCAGCTGGCCAGCAGCGATAGCACGGTTCACCCGCGCCAGCAGCTCGTCATCGGCAAATTCCAGCGCGGCTTGGGTTTCGGGACAAACAAGCACCTTGAGCAGTTCGGGACGCAACATGGATGAGTCAGCGAGGCGTAGCGCAAAATGCCCCTGGCAAGCCGCCCGGGAAGAGGCAATTGCATGCCCCCCAGCGTGCCGCATTCGCGCCAGCTTTGCAAGGACCCCTAGTTAGCTTTTCCGGCCGTTTCTGCCAGCACCGCCTCAAGCGCTTATAGCGGCTGCACCGATAACACTACGAGGGGCACTATCCCCAGTGATACTCCTTCGGGGTGCCGCGGACCGCGCGGCGGGCCAGGCGCCGTCGGAACACTGCCAGGAGAATCCTTTCATGAAACCCGCGACATGGATTGTTGCCGTGCTGCTACTGGGCACTCTCGCCCCGGCAGCGCTGGCCGACGACGTCGAGTACTTTGAAAAGGATGGGATCCGTTACCAGCGCATTCGCCAGGTCACCCAGCGGCCGATCACCGACGTTCGCTACGAACCGCGCGAGTCGAACGTCTATCGCGAGCGTTTCACCACCGACTTGCACGAAACCACCCGCACCTACCAGGTGCCCGTCACCGAGCAGCAATGGGTGCCAGGCTACCAGCGCACCTGGAACCTGCTGGCCCCCCCGGTGCTCTCCTACCGCTTGATGCCCGTCACCCGCTGGGAAACGCGCACCGAAACGGTCAAGGTGCCGCTCACGCGCCGCGAGGTCGTGCCCGAAAAACAAACCGTGCAGGTGCCGGTCTACAACACCCGCTATGCCCAGGAAGAAGTCGTGCGGCACGTGGCCGTGGGCACCGTGGGCTCGGGCTCGGGCAGCGCCGCCTCGGTGGCCCGCAGCGACGGGGGCAGCGGCGCCGCGTCCGAGGAAGAACCAGCGCCCCGCGAAAACTCGAGCGACTGGCGCGGCCTGGAAGTCCGCCGCTAAAGCGGGTCGAGGCACGCCCTCGATCACCAACAACAAAAGACGCGGAGCCGAACGATTCGACTCCGCGTCTTGCTTTATTTCGGTGCCGGCGGCGGCTTAGTTGTTCTCAGGATTCTGCGCGAGCGGCTTTTTGATCCGGCGATTCGCCTTCGACGTGCTCCACTCCTTGGTCAACGTTTCGAACACCTCGGGCGATTCGTAGCGGATGACGTTCTTGCCCTCGGGCATGGGGCCGATCAGGCCGCGCAAGACGGGCAGGCCCCGCAGCCCCAGGTCGGTGCTGCAATCGTCGACGCCGATTTGAGTGTGGACGCGCAACAGCGACTCCTGCTTGGCGTAGTCACGAATGTGCAGCTTGCCGTCGGAGCCGCGGGTAACAATGCGGAAGGTGTCTTTGGACATTGCGGGAGTGATCCTCTTCGGTTCGGGAGGCGAAGATTCAAGCGGACTCTGGTATCGGCCAGTTAAGCGGTTACCCGGCAAGCATTTTCGGCGGGCCGACACAGCGAGGTCTTACGCCCCAACCGGCACAGCCGCCGCTAGCGCGCGAGCCGCTACAAGCCTGCCGGCCGATGACGGTTTGTAGCGTCTGAGTGAGTTTCGCGCCCGCCCCCTGGCCGCACAGCAGGGACGATTGCGTGCAGGCCACCCTCCCGGCAGGATCGCCACGCCCGGCACGTTCGGCCGCTGGCCCCCCGCCCCAGTGCCAGCCCGATTGCGGCTGCCGAAAGCTGGCGAGCTGAGCGTCCCAAGGCCCGGTTGCCCCGTCGAGGCTTGCAGGGTAAATTCAAAGGTGCCCGGAGGGTAAGCGAATTGGCCAGCGGTCTGACTCGAAATCAGATGCCCCGCAAGGGGTTGTGGGTTCGAATCCCATGCCCTCCGCCTTCTTAAGTTCCAGCGCAGAAATGGGTTCGGCAATTGCGATTGCCGAACCCATGTTCGTTTCCAGGCGCGGTTTTGACGTCTGCCGCGCCGAGCTGGGTGACTTCGAACCAGTCACCGAATGTCTGTGGTGCAAAGCCGGTCAACCACCGGCACCACCTGTTTGAGCGCCCCTCGGCTACAACGCCGGACGCGGCCCGATCTGCTCGCACGACTTTAAGGCGGACGGCGGCTTCGTCGCGCCCAACACGAATGCCAGCGTAATGTGTGTGCTGGCTCACTGACAAACAATCGCGTCCCCCCGAATCCCACTCTGCTCGGACTCGGTGCAGCATATACCATCGACACCACCCTACCGAATCTCAGCCCTCGCGGGCGACGTCCAGCAGGCCGAGCAGGGTTTCTTCATCCGCGGCTTCGCGCAGCTTGGCCGTGAAGCGCTCTGCAATCAGCGAGCGCAACCGCGGGGCATTCTTCGTCATGCCGCCGGACAGCACAACGGACTGCCAGTCGGAAACGGCAAACCGCTGGGCAAGCCGGACGTAGTTGTCGGCCAGCGAGCGATACGCCGCCAGGAACAGACCGCCGACGTGCAGGTTCTCGGTCGTGATCCCCTCGATGTGGCCCCGATCGCCCACCGGGCTGCGAAAAAATGCCAGGCCGACGGCCAGATCGGTGTCGGCCACTTCGCTGACCTTCTGCTGGATCGTTTTCCAGGGATCGGCCAGTGCGATCCCTTCGGCTCTGGCCAACTCGGTCAACAGATCGACCAGCACGTTCAACGAGCGACCGGCGGGAATATGCGTCACCGTGTCGAGATAGTCACCAAAAAAATACTTCCGGCTCTGGTAGTTGCCCGGCTGGAACGTCGGCACCCGGCGGCTGACTTGCGAACCCGTCGAGATATTGAGCGAGAGCTCCCCGCGCTGCAGGTTTGCTCCGCGCAAGGCGCATTGCTGGTCGCCGTAGGAACCAAATAGTTCGACTTCGCGGCCGGCGAGCGTCGCCGTGCCGACGCGAGATTCATCGAACGACAGCGCTGGCAAACGCACGTCGTCTAGGCCGATCGAGGCCAGCACGGCGCGCGCCCATTCGTCGCGCGTCAAATCAATGAGCCCGATCGCATGCGTCGCATGCATCGGTATCGGGCGGCCAACGAGGCGGGCGATGACGAAATCCGACAAGCAAGTGGGAATCCCGCCGCCGGGCAGCTGCCGCCGCGCGTCGAGCCAGGCGAGCAGACAGGGCAACGAGCCCGGCTGCAACTCGCGCCCCAGGCGCACGAACTCGCCCGATCGTTCCCAAGTCGCGCGCACGTGCTCGACGAGCGAACCATCGCTGGTGGTCGGCTCGAGCGTGCGTTGATCGCGCCAGGAAAGGTAGTTCGTCAGCGGCCGCGCACGCTCGTCGATGAGAATCACGCCACCCATCTGTCCCGCCACGTAAACGCGCCGGGCCGCGGGGCACTGCCCCAGCAAAATCGACAGCACTTCGTCGACTTTCGCGCAGACTTCGCTCGGATCGATCTCCACCCAGCCGCTAGGAAGTCCGCATAGCGGCGCGGGCAGCGGCCTTGAGACGGGCGACTCGATCGTGCCCGCCGCCACATCGAGCACCGCCCCCTTGATGGTCGTCGATCCAACGTCGATCCCGAGTGCTTTCACAAGATTCCCTTAGGCAGCAGTTGCCACAACCAGAATTGCCCGTGAGCCAATTGCCCGATAACGGCGCCGCCGGAGCCATCGAGCCGCTACGCTTCGCTGGCTTCCAGCGTGAATTGCTCGATGGCGTTGCCGCCCCCTTTGCGCAGCGGCCGGGGGAGCGGCTGGGCCAGACCGCGGGCGTCGATCGCTCGGCAGCGGAAATTGTACTTGCCCGCGGGCAGCCCCGGGTGCACGCCCGCCCAGTGGGCGGCGCAAAACCGGATTGGCCAGTTCGTGGGACGCCCCGCGCTGTCGAACCCGTGGGTGCCTGGCGGAATCTTGTCGTCGGGCAGGCCGCCGCCCCAGGTCTGTGGCGCCGCGAGCAGTTCCATGTCGCGCCAGGGGGCCGTGGTGAAGTAAGGGTCGTTTTCGCGCTGCGTGCCTTGCGGCTCGGCCGAGACCTGCACCTTGCTAATGCCGCCGATGCCCACCTGCGCGTAGCCCGTCAGCGGAAACGGCTCGCCGGCCTTGACCTTGCGCGGCGCCGCGATCGTGGCGGCAAACGTCTTCATCGGGCTGTCGATGTCGTTGCCTTGTTCGGCGTACGTATCGTTGGCATGGAACAAGTTGGTGAGCACCACGTGCGAGAGCCATTTGACGTTCTTGAAGCCGTAGGCCTCGGGCACGACGATGCGCACCGGCCCGCCGCGTGTGCTGCTCAGCCACTGGCCGTTGAGCTTGTAACACAAAATGATCGGCGGCAGATCGAAATAGTCTTCCATCACGCGGCCAATCGGCAGCGAGCTGCGAAAGATCTGCTTGGGATCGTCGTTATGATAGCCGTAGAAGAAGAC
>CAZPED010000373.1:0-4743 GCA_964585335.1 uncultured Planctomycetaceae bacterium
GAAACGCCATCTCATAGGCGGCAATGCGGGCGGCGATTTCCTGATCGCCCGTCGCGGCCAGTCGCTCTGAGTTAAGCGCCCGAACGGTCTCGATGGTGCGGCGCTGGCGCTCGACGGTAAAGCCCTCTGGAGAGGCAATATTCAATATCGGTTGGCCGGCCGAACGTAGCGGCACGCCCTGATAGCCCGACGGCAGGAACCCCGCTGCATAGTTAGCGCTTTTTGCACGCGGCGGCATTCCCGACAGCAGCACCGTAAAACCTGGCAAATCGCGCGATGGGCTACCCAGACCATAACCGACCCAGGCGCCCATGCTCGGCCGCCCGAATTGACGCCAGCCCGTGTTGATCTGCAACTCGGCGAACAAATGGTTCGTGTCGTCGGCCCGAAACGTCTTGACGATCGCCAGGCGGTCAACGATGCGGGCCGTGTGGGGCAACAGCTCTGAAACTTGGCCTCCCGACTCTCCATGCGCCGCGAACTTCCAAGGGCTGCCCAGCAGGCGCGGTTGCTTGTCCTGAATCTGCGCGAACTTGACCCCTTTGAGAAACGACTGGGGAATCGGCTCGCCGTCGTGCCGATTCAGCGCGGGCTTGGGGTCAAACAGGTCCAGCTGGCTAGGGCCGCCCAGCATGTACAGGAATATCACCCGCTTGGCCCGGGCCGGAAAATGAGGCAGCCGGGCCGCGAGCGGCTGTTCGCGCTGCGGCGAAGGCTCGTTGGCGTAGCCGTCCTGCCGCAGCAAACTGGCCAGCGCCAGGGGCGCCAGCCCGAGACGGCAGTTATTCAAGAATTGACGCCGCGTGGGAGCGCCCGTTGCGGGTTGGTTGGTCATGGCGTCATTCCCGAGAGATAAACTCGTCCACGCTCATCACGGCCCGGCACACGACAGTCCAAGCCGCTAACTCAACGATCGACTCGCTTGTCCCAGCATTAGTGCCTGCCACTTGAGCGGCCTCGGCGGGCGAGTCTTGCAGTTGTGCGCGCTGCTCGTTGAGCAATTTCGCGAGTAACCGGCTCTCTTGCTTGCTGGGTTGCCGACTCACACAAATCTGAAAAGCCCGGCACAAGTGTTCAGCATCGTCTCCGGCGGCAGCCGTGACACGGCGAGCCAACCCGCGCGCACACTCAAGAAACGTCGGATCGTTCAAGATCGTCAAGGCCTGAATCGGAGTGTTCGAGCGATCGCGGCGAATGCAGGCCATGCTGCCATCGGGCGCGTCGAACAGCGGCAACATCGGATGCGGCGTCAAACGCCAGGTCCAGGTGTAGATTCCGCGACGATAGCGATCACCGCCGGGGCTGATGGTCCAAGTGGCCTTGCTGGCGCGCCCGTCGAGCACGCCTTCAGGCTGATCGGGAAACACGCTGGGCCCGCCAATGCTTGGGCACAACAGTCCGCCCACGGACAGCGACAAATCGCGGATGATTTCCGCTTCGACCCGCAATCGCCGCTGCCGAGCCAGCAGCTGATTGCCCGGATCGACCGCCAGCAGATCTGGACGGACTGCCGAACTTTGCCGGTATGTGGCCGAGCAAACGATCAGGCGGTGCACCGCCTTCAGGCTCCAACCGCGATCGATTAACTCCGTGGCCAACCAGTCGAGCAACTGTTGATGAACGGGCGGCGGCGTCTGCACGCCAAAATCGTTAGCCGGCTCGACCAGCCCCTGGCCGAAGTAATGTTGCCAGAGGTGATTGACGATGACCCGGGCCGAGAGTGGATTCTCGGGCGAAACCAGCCACCGCGCCAGGTGCAGCCGCGTGGCCCGCTCGCCGGGTGCCAGTTGCAGGGGATGCAGAAACGCTGGCACGCCGGGAGTGACCACTTCGCCCGGCCGCTCGGGATTGCCCCGCACGAACAGCCGCGTTTCGCGCGGGGCCGTTCGCATTGCCAGCGTCGCCGGCAGCTGCGGCACCTCTTTGGCGCGTTGGTCGATCGTGCGAGTCAGCGCCTGACAAACAGGATCGTCGGCCATCCGCGCAGCCAACAGCTGCTTAAGCTTCTCGGGCGATTCGGCCAGCGAGGCTTGCTCCAATTCCTGGCGAACGTCCGCGGGCAACCTGGCACGCTCACCTGCGGTTAGCCGGGCAGCCCAATCGCTCAACGAAGCCTTGAGCGTCTGTTCGTGGTCGGCCAGTTGCTTTTTCAACTGGTCGACCTGGGTCTGAGCAGCGTCGCGGGCCTGCTTTTGCGCGGCTGTCTCGAGCTCGAAATCGAACACGTCCGCATGGTCGAAAAATGCGTACAGCTGGAAATACTCGCGCTGCGATATCGGGTCGTACTTGTGGCTATGACACTGCGCGCAGCCGACGGTCAATCCCAGCAGCACGGTGCCGGTCGTGTTAACCCGATCGAGCACCGCTTCCCATCGCAGGTTCGGATCCAACATGGCGTTGCAATGGAAGCCCGTGGCGACCACTTGCTCATCGCCAGCGCCAGGCAGCAGATCGCCAGCCAGCTGTTCGATCACGAACTCGTCGAACGGCAGGTCGCGATTCAAGGCCGACACGACCCAGTCGCGATAACGCCAGATGCTGCGCGGGGCGTCGAACTCGTAGCCGCTACTGTCGGCGTAGCGGGCCATATCCAGCCAATGGCGCGCCCAGCGTCCGCCAAAGTGAGGCGACTCGAGCAATCGGTCTACCAGTCGCTCGTAGGCGTCGGGAGCGGTGTCGGCCAGAAAGCTCGCCACTTCGTCGGGGCTGGGCGGCAAACCGGTCAGGTCCAGGCTGACGCGCCGGATCAGAGTGCGGCGATCCGCTTCGGGCGACGGCGTCAGCCCCCGCGCTTCGAGCTGCGCCACGACAAAGCTGTCGATTGGGTTCTGCAATCGGTCGCGGCCAGCCACGGTGGGCGCCGCTGGGCGTTGTGGCCGTTGAAATGCCCAGTGCTTGGAGGGCCCGGCATTGGCGGCTGGCGCCGTCGACCAGGGCGCTCCGCGGTCGATCCATGCTCGCAACGTGTCGACCTCCGCCTGCGAGAGCCGTTCACCCTCGGGGGGCATTGTCAGCGATTCGGCGGAATCGCCCGCTACCAGTCGAATCAGCCGGCTCGCGGCGCTCATGCCGGGCACGATTGCCACCCCGCTGTGTCCGCCGGCGAGCGCGTCGGCCTGGCGGTCGAGGCGCAGTCCGCCCTCCTGAACGTCGGGTCCGTGACAGGTCACGCAGCGCTTGGCCAATAGCGACTGGGCCTCGGGGGCCAATTGCCCAACCGCAGGCTGGGCACCAGGCGCGGCCGCTGCCTGAGCGGCCAAACCGCTTGGCATCAGTATTTGACAGGCGTTTACGGCCAGCAGGCAAAGCGCTAACTGCGAAGCTGAACGGAAGCGGGACGCCATCGGCAGTGTCTCGACCATTCGACTCGTATCGGCAGGATTCGCAAGGCGGGCGAAATGCCTGCCAGGCCGCCTTGACGCCCGCAACGAGCGACTTGGCACACTTGGACAAGCTTTTCGTCCCTATGGTATGCCATGAATTGCCTCTCCAGTCCAGCGCCCTAGGGCGCCTGGCCAGCAATTCCCGGTGCTCTGGGCGGGCTCACCGCACGCGATTCACCACGCGGCAATTCTTGTGTTTAATTACGGCGATCGCGAGAATTCAGCCATGTTGATTCATTTAGCTCAATCAACGCGCTGGCGACGCTCGGCCTTAGTTTGCCGTTGCGCTACCATTTCAGCCGTGATGTTCCTCGTTGGCGGCCGTCTATGAATTCTTTCTGGATTGCGGGCACTTCGTTTATCTGCGCGTTTGGCGGCGGCCTGGCCGGAATGGAGATCGGCCGCAGGATGCCGCCAGCGCAGCTGACCGCGGAGACCAGAAAAGTCGTCCAGCTGATTACAGGCCTCGTTGCCACGATGGCAGCACTCGTGCTGAGCTTGTTGATCAACGGGGCCAAGGCCACGTTCGACGCCCAATCCGTCGGGCTGCAACAAATGGGCGCCAACATTATCTTGCTCGACCGTACGTTGGCCCACTATGGCGACGAAACAAAGGCGGCCAGAGCCGATTTGCACGACGAAGTGCAGGCGATGATCGATTACGTATGGGGCCAAAACGGACCACGCCAGGGGGCCTTGGCCGATGCCACGATTACGGCCAAGGGAGGCGCCTTGCTCAAGGCCATCCTGGAACTGAATCCAACCGACGACGCCCATCGGGGCATGCAAGCGCGAGCACTTCAACTCAGCGCCGAAATTGCGCGCACTCGTTGGCAGCTGATCCAACAAAGCCGAGATTCGCTGCCCGTCGCATTCTTGGTTGTGCTGCATTTTTGGTTTATCGCGTTATTCATCAGTTTCGGCCTGTTGGGGGCCAGAAATGCTACGGTTGTCGTGACGCTGCTGGTGGGAGCCGTCACGCTGGCAAGCGCGATGCTTCTGCTGGTCGACTTGGATCAGCCGTTTGAAGGATTGATTCAGGCTTCGCGCGAGCACGTGCGCGGCGCCTTGGATCAGCTTGGCAACTAACAGCCCTCGCGCGATCACACTCGTCGTGAAACCCGCGGTAACGTTTGCCAGCTTTGTGGAAACGCTCGACCAGCTGGACCGGACCAGTTCCAGTTCGGCAATGGTCGAGTGCCTGGCTCGCTTGTTTCGCTCGCTGCCGCCAGCCGACGCGCGCCCGGCAGCCTATCTGCTGCAAGGGCAGCTCGCGCCCGACTATGCCGGAGTCGATTTTGGCATCGCCGAAAAACTCGTGCTGCGGGCCATCGCGGCAATTGCCAGTAAGTCGCTCTCC
>CAZPED010000374.1:0-4717 GCA_964585335.1 uncultured Planctomycetaceae bacterium
ATATGGTATGTTTCCCAACAAGTGTGTCCTTGCGCCCCAAGAGTTGGCAAGCGCAAAAAAGGGTCGCGGAACTGGCCATTGGCACTGACACGATCGAGGAGAATCACGAAGATGGACGCTCGCACCGGCTATGCAACCTCGGCCCCTCACCCGCAAGCCACGCTGGTCACCAACCCCATGGTCACCACGGCACTCGAGTTGCCCGGGTATCGCATTGTTCGCAACCTGGGGGTGGTCCGTGGGCTGACCGTCCGCTCGCGATCGGTCATCGGCAACATCGGCGCCGGACTACAAACCCTGTTTGGCGGCAACATCACGCTGCTGACAAGCTTGTGCGAACGCACGCGTTTGGAAGCTTTTGAGCTGATGGTCCAGCATGCCAGCGAAATGGGCGCCAACGCGATCGTCGCCGCGCGCTACGATGCCACCGAGGTGATGGCCGGCGTCACCGAAGTGCTGGCCTACGGCACGGCCGTCGTGGTCGAGCAAGCGCATCCGCAAGCGTCGTAGTGGGGCAGTATCGATCGATGCACGCCCAGAGCGATCAACCGCGCCGGTTAGTTCCCCAGCGCGCCTTTCCGCCTTATGCGTACGTGAGCGGGCGGTTCCCCCATCCCACCAGCGACCCAGCCGGACATAGCTATGGCCTGAGCGGCGATCGGCCCGCGCCGTTGGATCCCGGCCAAACCGCCGGCTCGATCGAGTTTCTCTGGGCCTGCGATTTGTTCAATCACGGCTACTACTGGGAAGCCCACGAAGCCTGGGAAGGCCTGTGGCACACCCACGGGCGGCAAGGCACGACGGCCGATGGGCTCAAAGGATTGATCAAGCTGGCCGCGGCTGGCGTGAAGGCGCGTGAGCACAATCGCGACGGCGTGTGCCGCCATGCCGCTCGCGCGGTCGAACTCTTCGAAGCCGTGCGCCGCTCGACCGCGAGCGATCACTTCCAGGGTCTGTCGCTAGCAGACCTCGTGGCGCATGCTCGGCGGTTGATGGCTGATCCAGCCAGCAGCCTACCCGCGGACGAGTCGAGCCAGGTCGTGTTCGACTTCTGCTTGCTGCCGGAGGTTGTTGCGGACGACCCGCGCGGCTAAAGCGCTTCGAAGCGCTCGACTTGTCGGGCGATGACGCCCAGGCTTTCGCGCCAGAAATCGGGTCGTGTGATGTCGATGCCAAATCGCGCGGCCAGCGGCGCGGCATGGTCTTGCGCCGTGCTGCGCAGCAGCTGGCGATAACGGGGTACGAACGCTTCGCCTTCGCGGCGAAACACGGCCAACAGCCCCAGCGCAAACAGGTGGCCAAACGCGTAGGGGAAGTTGTAGAAGTTGTGCTCGTGGGCATAGTAGTGCGGTTTCCACAACCACATGTAAGGGTGATAGGTAGCCGGGTCGACGGCGTCGGCATAGGTTTGCTCTTGCGCCTTGAGCATCAATTGGCAGAACTCGTCAGCGCTGAGCTCCGCCTGACCGCGGCGGGCAAAAACCTCGGACTCGAACAGAAACCGCGAATAAATATCGAGACAGACTTGCGTGGCCCCACAGAGCTGGGCTTCGAGAATGGCCGCCTGCTGCTGCCGGCCGGCGGCCGCCAGGGCGCCCTCGGCGACCAGCGTTTCGCAGAAGATGCTGGCCGTTTCGGCAAGCGTCATCGGCGCGCCGCGCAGCAGCGCCGGCAACTCGCGCTGGCAATGATTGTGATAGCCGTGCCCCAGTTCGTGGGCCAGCGTGCTCACCTGTTCAAAGCTGCCGTCGAAGTTTGCCAGGATCCGGCTTTGTTCGACGCCCCAGACTTCCATGCAAAACGCCCCGCCCCGCTTGCCGTCGCGCGGCTGGGCGTCGATCCAGCGGCCGTCGAACGCCAGCTCGGCGTACTGGCCCAGGTCGTTGCTGAACTCGCGAAAGCGAGCCACGATAAAGTCGCGGGCGTCGCTCCAGCCGAACCGCTGTTCGACGCTCGCCAGCGGAGCAAACAGATCCCACCAGCGCAGCCGCGGCAGGCCCAGCTTGCCGGCCTTGGCCTGCAAGTAGCGGCGGAACGTCGGCAGCGCCTCGCGAATGGCACTCAGCATGGCCTCGAGCGTCTGGAGGTCGATGTGGTTGTCGTCGAGCGCCACGTCCAGCACGCTGGGCCGGCCGCGATGCCGGGCTAGAGTCAGCGCTGTTCCCTTCACGCCATTCAAGCAGGCAGCCACCGTGGTGCGCACCGACTCCCAGGCCGTTAGCTCGGCCCGATAGGCGCGCTCGCGCACCAGTGGGTCGGGATCGTAGGACAAATTACGAATCATCGTGATCGGTAATGTCTCGCTGCGCCCGTCGCGCTGCCAGACAACTTTGAGTTGGCTGGTCACGTTGCCTTGCAGCTTGCCGAGTGCGACGCCCGAGTCGAGCACCAGGTCGGCCGCCAGGTCTTCGAGTTCTTGAGACATCAGGTACTGGCTGCGATGCGCGGCGTCGCGCAAGTAGAAGGCGTGCAGGGCAAGCTCCTGATTTGCATCGAGCAAGGGTCGCCAGCGCGACGCGGTGTCGCCAATCCAGGCTTGCAAACGGGTCGAAAGCTTCTGGCCGCGAGCCGCCAACAGCTCCAGTTTCGAGAGCTCCTTGGCCGCCAGGCTGTTGTAGCTGTTGGTACTGACGAACGCATAGACGAACGACTGCAGCGTGCCGGCCAGCAGCAAGTAGGCGTTCATCTCGGCTAGCGTTTGCACCAGCACTTCGACCAGCCGGCCATCGTCGGCCACGGCCCCGCCGCGGCGAATCTGCCGCTCGTCGAACAGTGCTTCGAGACGCGCCAACTTACCGCTTAACTCGGCAACGGCGGCATGGTAGTCGGCCCCCTCCAGGCCCGAGTAGATGTTCGAAGTGTCCCAACGGGGCAAGGCGGTTTCGGCCGTGGCGTGCATCGTGCAAATCGTCTCGATGGAGTGAAGCGGGAGGTCAGATAAAGGTACCCGGGCTTGTCGGCTTAGCGTGGCGGCTGGTTCGCCTGCGCAGAGTCGCCCAGCGCCTCACGCCAGGCGGCGCGGACCACGAGCACGAAGCTGCTGGCGGCAAAGCCGATCAGTCCGCCCAGCACCCCCGCGGAAAGCGTGCCCAGCGTGACGGCGCCCGGCCCGGCCTCGGGATACAAATTGGCCGACCCCATGCCGCCCAGAAACGCGCCGACGACGCCTCCCAGCAGGCCCAGTGCCATGGCCAGGCGGCTGAGCCTGGTGCGCTCGGCCAAACGCTGGGGAGCAACCGTCGCAAGCGCGGGCACGACATTCTCGCGCAGCCGTGGCGGCGGGCCGGGCCGCTCGCCGTCGCGCAGTCGCGTGCCCAGCGAATTGCCCAGCACATGACCACCGATCAGCAAGGTAAAGAAGAGCAGCCCCACCGACCACAGGGCGCCAATCGCCGACATCAGGGCAAACAACCCGCCGCACAACGTCATCACGATCAGCAGCGTGCGGAGCGTAAATCGCGGAGGACTCAGGGCCCGCTCGGCGGTGTCTTGCGTATCGCGGGGCTCGGACATCGGTGCGGCTCACCAGGGAATCGCGTCGGCACGACGACCCAGTTAATCCTAACCCCGGCAAGCGGCCAGACAACCGCCCCATGTGCTAGGCCGGCTCCACCTCGACCTTGATGACCACCTTTAGATTATCGCCCGAGGCCGCCAGCGGGGCATGGGCGTCTTGAGGGTAAAAAATCATGAATTTGCCGACCGGCAACTCGATCCAAGTCAGTGGCGCGTCGGCGAAAAACATGATGTCGCGGCCGGTATCGAACGGCTCGCTCACTCGCTCGCACTGCTCGGTGGGCCGCCAGCCGATTTCTTCCTGGCCGGCAACCAGATACTGAATGTCGATGTAGCGGCGGTGTGCTTCCAGGCGCGCTTCGGAGCGGCCGCGGCCCGGATCGCGATTCACTAGCGCGAACAGCCGATCGCCCTGCAGGTCGTAACGTCCGCTGGCTAACTGTTCGAGGTCGGGTCGCGCCAAGAATTCAAAGCCCTGTCGAAACAGCGGGTGCAGCGCCTCGTAACGGCCGGCGGCACGCAGGTCATCCAAAATCATCGTCAGGCCTCGCAAGGCGGTAGGTTAGTGATCGTAACAAGCCGTCAGCGCCCGTCGCGCGGCGATCACGGCGGCCGCGGCCTCGTCGGCCGTGGCTCCCAGCGCGGTCAGGTGCCCCATCTTGCGCCCCGGCCGGGCTTGCTGTTTACCGTACAAGTGCAGCTTCACTTGTGGAAACGCACAGGCCGTGGCCCAATCGGGCTCGCCGGCGTGCCATAAATCGCCCAGCAGGTTCGCCATGGCCGCGGGGCGCACCAGCTCGGTGGATCCCAGCGGCAATCCGCAAATTGTGCGTAGCTGTTGTTCGAACTGGCTGGTCACCGAGGCGTCGAACGTCAGGTGGCCCGAGTTGTGCGGCCGCGGCGCCAGCTCGTTGATCAGCAGCCGTCCATCCCTGGCCACGAAGAACTCGACGCACAGCACGCCGACCAGGTCGAGCGATTCGACGACCGCACGGGCAATGGTCGCCGCCTCGGCGGCAATCTGCGGCGGCACGGCCGCAGGCGCGATCGAAACGTCGAGAATATGATTCGCGTGCGTGTTGCCAATCGCGCCGTAGTCGGCCACGCGGCCATCGAGCCCGCGCGCCGCGACAACCGAGATCTCGCACTCGAAATCGATGAACGCTTCGAGCACGGCTTCGTCCGTGGCCACGGCCTGCCA
>CAZPED010000375.1:0-4706 GCA_964585335.1 uncultured Planctomycetaceae bacterium
CGTCTCGAAGCGCGTATCCGGGTGGTTGACGAGTATGGCGATCGGCTGGGCGTCATGATCAGCCTGGAAAAAGGGGAGCCGGCGCCGCACCGCTACTCGACGCTCGTCGGGGCCACGGCCTGCGTGCCCGGCGGCAATGGTCACGGTCCGATGCACGACCTGGGCCGCTTTTATGAAATGCTGCTCGGCGGCGGCGAGCTCGACGACGTGCGCGTGCTGAGCAGCGAAAGCGTTGCGCTAATGACCACGCCGCAGCGCGTGGGCATGTTCGACGAGACATTTCGTCACGTGATGGATTGGGGGCTGGGGCTGATCGTCGACTCGAATCGCTATGGCGCCGACACCGTGCCTTACAGTTACGGGCCCTACAGCTCGCCACGCACGTTCGGCCACGGCGGCAGCCAGTCGTCGGTTGGGTTTGCGGATCCGGCGCGGGAGCTGGTCGTTGCCGTGGTGTTCAACGGCATGCCCGGCGAAGCCAAGCACAACGCGCGGATTCGCTCGTTTTTGGCGGCCCTGTATGAAGATTTGGGCCTGGCGGGTACGAGCGCGGAGTAGCCCTCTTGGCCGCTTGGCGCGGGCATGGCCCTTTCGCACGGCGGGCGGCGCGCGATATCATGCGGCCTGATTCGCCCCGCCGAAGGAGCTCCCATGCAGCTGACGCTCAAGATTGCTCGCCCGCCCGTCATTCAAATTGCCCTCGACTATGCCACGATCGACGATGCCCTGGCGATGGCCAAAATTGGCGTCGAGGCCGGCGTCGACTGGCTCGAAATCGGCACGCCGCTGATCGTCGCCCAAGGCGTGGCTCCCATCGGCCAGATGGTTCGCGCGTTTCCCGATTTTCCGGTGCTGGCCGACTACAAGACCATGGACTCGGGCTGGAAGAACGTCGAGCGGACAGCGCAGCAGGGCGGGCACGTGATGACCGTGTGCGCCAATGCCCCCGACGAAACCGTCAAGTCGGCCATTGCCGAGGGACGCAAGACCGGCATTTGGGTCGTCGCCGACACGATCGGCGTCAAGCAGCAGGCGGCGCGGGCCAGGCAATGCGCCGAGTGGGGCGTCGACATGGTGTATCTGCACTACGGCGCCGATCAGCGCAAGGCCGACGCCACGCGCGACTCGACCCAATGGCTGGCCGAAGTGCAACAAGCCGTTTCCTTGCCGATCGGTGTCGGCTGTTTCTTGGTCGAGGATGGCGTGCGGGCGGCCCAACAAGGAGCCGAGTTGGTGGCGATCGGCCACCCGGTGATCAGCGGCGCCGATCCGCTGGGCGAACTGACTCGCTTTGTCCGCGAAGTGAAAGCGGCCTACCGCCCGCGTGCCGCGCGGACCTGAAACCCTGGTGGTAGCTTCCCCTGAAATCGCCCGTGCGGTCTTCGACCGGCCGTAGCGTGCTAGCACGCCGGAATGCCGCTGACTGACATTGCTCCGTTTCGGGCAGCCTCGCTATGATTCGCCCCTCTCCGGGCGCCCGCATTTGTGCGCCGGCCAATCATTGGCAGCGCGCGAGGCGGCACGCGGGCGCTCACGGCTCGCCTTGGGTAAGGAAACTCCTGGCATGGAAAGCTCCACGGTTCTGGCCTTCCGCATTTTCGTGATGCTGAGCTGCTTAATTATCGTGCCGATGGCGGCCATCTTCGGCAGCGCGTTTCCCGACGTGGTGAAGACCGTGCTGGTCGACCGTATCGTGGCCATTGCCACGGGCAAGTCGCCCGAGCCGGCGCCGGCCGCCGGACCAGCCAGTGCCACGGCCGCCGTCGAACCGGGGCACGAGGCGCCGCGATGGAGCGGTCATGGCGCCGAAGCGCCGCAATGGTCTGGCAATGGGCAAGTGGTGCCGGCCGGCACCCCGAGCGCCTACGCGAACGGCGGCGCGCAATCGGCCAGTTTTTCGGAGCCGGCGCCTGGCGCGCCGCCGAGCAATCCGTTCATGGGCGAAGCCCGAGCCCAACAGCAAAGCTACGCGGCGCCGGGGCGTGGCGATGCCGCTCCCGGGGCCGTGGTGCAAGCCGGCGGGGCAGGCTGGCAGCAGCCCGAGGATTTTGCCTCGATGGAGCGCAAATTGCGCGAGTACGGAGCCGTTTATTACCTGCTGGAAACCTGGGGCACCAACGGCGAGCTGTATCGTTTTCATTGCCGCATGTCGATCGCCAATAACTCCAGCTACACGCGGCACTTCGAGGCGACCGACCACGACGCGCTCAAGGCCATGTCGCAAGTGCTTTCCCGCGTCGAGGCTTGGCGCAGCGGCCGCTTGCAATAGCGTCGCTTCCAGGGGCCCCAGGCAACCGTGGCCGGGGGCGCCAATCGGTCGTTATGGCCCGGGCCGCGTGGCCTGCTGAAGCCCCTTGCCAGTCCGGGGCCGGCTGCTTAACTTTAGCTGTTAAGCGTTCCTGGTAAGACGGCCTTAACCGAAGCGGACGGACGAATTTGTCGCGCTGGCAGCAACCGCGTGGCGGGCCCGCCTCGCAATTGAACAGTGTTTCGGCCGTGGTGGCGCGGCGGTTTTGCGGAGCCCCCTGGGCAAAAGCTCGCCGTGGCCCTTGCTGGTCGGGCGAGCAACCCGGGGGCGCGGCGGCCGTGGCCGCACCCGCCGGGCAGCCCTGGCTGCGCGACCAGCGGATGGCTCGGCTCGAGGCAGTGCTGTTTTTGGCCAAAGAGCCGCTGGGGAGCCGAAAAATTGCCCAGCTTGCGCACTTGGCGGACGGGACCGAAGCACGTACATTAATTCGCCGGCTGAACCGCTGGTACGACGAAAGTGGCAGCGCCTTTCGGGCCGAAGAAGTGGCCGGCGGCTTCCAGTTGATGTCTCGGCCCAAATTTGGAGCGTGGCTAAGGCGATTGTTTCAGGGACCGGTTGAAGTACGGTTGTCGACGCCGGCCCTGGAGACCTTAGCGGTCGTCGCGTATCGTCAACCTGTGGTGCGGGCCGAAATCGAGGCCATTCGTGGCGTCGACTGCGGCGAAATCCTAAGACAACTGATGGAGCGCGACCTGGTACGCACCGCGGGCCGCGCCGAAGAATTGGGACGGCCGTACCTATACGCGACAACCAAGCGCTTTTTGCAGATCTTTGGATTGCGGCATCTCGACGATCTTCCGCGTTCTGAACTGCTGCGGGCCGCAAAACCTCTTGGAAAACCAACCGGCCAGGCGGCGCCCGACAGTGCCGCCTCGCTGTCCCCCGAAGTCTGAGAAAATACTCTAACCCGACTAGTTGACGAGAAGATGAGGAGGAATGCGAACGTGATCACCACCGCCTTGCCCGAAGAAACACTCAGTGAGCTGTTGGAACTGACGGGCGCTACGCGTTTTGAGGAGCACCCAGGCGACGTGCTTTCCGTTCCTCATTGCTACAACGAAGACGAAGATGACGACGAAGAGGACGACGACCTCGACGACGACGACGATGACGACCTCGAGGAGGAGGACGAGTGGGAAGAAGTCGACGACGAGGATGAAGAAGAGGAAGAGGAAGAAGAAGGGGACGAAGACGAGGACTGGGACGACGACGAAGACGACTGGGACGACGACGAGGACGATGATTGGGACGAAGACGAGGATGAAGAAGAGGACGAAGACTGATCGCCCCGCTCTGGTAACTTCGCTCGCCTGCCCAGCCGACGACTGGCTCAGTCGTCCAAGCGAAACAGCCGCTTGAGCGCGTCGAGCAGGCCGTGGGGAGTGCCTTTTTCGGCCTCGCTTCGCAGCGACTCCAGCGGCGGATGCAGCAGCTTATTAATCAGCCGGTCGAAAGACTGGCTGATTTCGTCTCGTGACCGGTCGTCGAGCTGAGGCAGCTTATTGAACAAGCGCTTCAGCTCGTCGGCCTTGGGCTGCTGCCAGCCTTCTTTCAAGCGGCGAATGATCGGCGCCGTGGCCCGGTGGTGCAGCTCGGCCATGAAGCGGCTGGTTTCCTGCTCCACGATGCGCAGCGCCGCGGGCAGCTCGCGATCGCGCTCGCGCAAGTTGTCGCGGCAGGCCGCTTGCAGATCGTCGATCGAGTACAGGTACACGCCCAGCCGGTCGCCGATGGCTGGCTCGAAGTCGCGCGGCATCGCCAGGTCGAGCACGAACAGCGGTCGCTGGTAGCGCGCGGCCTCAAGGCGTTTGAAGCTCTCGACCGTAACGATTGGCTCGGTCGCGCCTGTGGTGCTGATCACCAGGTCGGCCCGAATCAATTCTTGCGGCAGTTGTTCCCAGGCTTCGGCGCGGCCTTGCCAGCGCTCGGCCAGCTGCCGGGCGCGCTCGATGTTGCGGTTGATCACCGTCACGTGCTGCGCGCCTTCGTCTTTCAGGTAGCGCAGGGTTTCCTCGCCCATTTCGCCGGCGCCGATGACCAACACGTGCTTATCGTCGAATCGCTCGAAAATCTGGCTGGCAAAATCGCCGACCGCCACGCTGGGAATGCTCACGCGGCGCTGGTGCAAGTTGGTTTCGGTAGCCACGCGCTTGGCCACGCGGACGGCCGCCTGAAAGATGCCGTGCGTCAGCGGGCCGACGCTGTTGCGGTCCTTGGCCAGCTCGTAAGCTTGCTTGACCTGGGCCAGGATCTGCGGCTCGCCGACCACCATGCTGTCGAGACTGGCCGCCACGGTGAACAAGTGCCGCACCGCGTCCTCGCCCGTTCGCTCGAAAAGCTCGTCGAAGATCTCGTACATCGGCAGCTGATGGAAGTCGGCCATGAACTGCACGACTTG
>CAZPED010000376.1:0-4700 GCA_964585335.1 uncultured Planctomycetaceae bacterium
GGGCGTCAACGGCTCGCATTGCCGCCAGGCAAATCAACACGGCGGCCCAGACCACCCGGCTCATGCCGGCGGGCCGGAGACGTTGTCGCATGGCAGATCGCCCTTCGGTTAGCGGCACTGGCCGGCCGCGCATCGCAATGGTTGAAACACCAGAAGTGAGCCAGTCCTCGCCTTTCAGTCTAATCCGACGGGGCAATAAGCTCAAAGTTTTTCGATCCTGCGAATCGAGCCGGTAATGCTTCAGGCGACGACAACCATTCAATCCCGCGGCGCGCGGCCGTTTATTCCACTCCAGGCGTTTTTTGCAGCAAATTCACGAACTGCTCGTGCAGTTGGGGGGTGGCGGACGTGGCTGGGTGTGGATGGCGCAGTTCGAACGGGCGCCCGGAAAAATGGCTGACCGTACCGCCGGCCTCGGAGACCAGCAACACCCCGGCGGCCACATCCCACGCCTTGGTGCTCAGGGCCCAAAAGGCATCGAAGCGCCCGGCCGCCACGTAGGCTAAGTTGAGCGCCGCCGAACCCGTACGACGTACCGCCTGGCAATGCAAGAGCGCCGAGAGGAACTGCGCGATCTCGGGTGATCCGGGCTGTACCTTTGCCGAAAAGCTGGCCGCTACCAGGGCTTGGGTCAAATCGGCGGTGCCGCTGACGCGTAACCTCTGGCCGTTAAGCCAGGCTCCCTGACCCAATCGTGCTGAAAAGCACTCGTCGTGCACGGGGTCGAAAACCACGGCTGCCACGGGGTTGCCACGCTGCACCAGGGCGATTGATACCGCATAGTGCGGCAACTGGTGTACGTAGTTGGTGGTGCCATCCAGCGGATCTACAACCCAGCAGAAATCGCTTTGCGAGTCGAATGGCTGGTCGTTTTCCTCGCCGACGAACAGAAAGTCGGGAAAATCGCCTGCCAGCACGTCGTGGACGGCCGCTTGCGAGGCCAGGTCGGCTTCTGTCACCAGGTCGGCCGGGCCTTTTTCGCGAACGGCAAATCTGCCCACCCAGTCTTGCAGCACCTGCCCGCCCGCGCGGGCGGCGCGTTCCATCGTTGCGAGATAATTCACGACAAACCGGTTTCCTATCGAGGTTTCTGAACTGCCGGGCGAGCCGCCGCCAAACAATGCTGTTTGAGCACGCCCCAGGGCTTGAGTGGAATGTGAAAAAATTTTCTCCAAACGTGATGCAAACTATGGACACGAGATTCCGATATGATAAGATCAAGGACGAACACTGGGGAGTGACCCCGAAATGTAGCGAACGAACGATCGCCTCAACTACCAAGGCATCATTCCGCTTCATAACTCGGTTCGCTCAAATCGGCCTCTTCTCTGTTCCGGCCCCGCCGTTTCGCCTCGCGCGAGCGGCGGGGTTTTTTTATTGCTCCAGGTACTTGGCCGGCGCCGATCGCAGGTCTCTTCGCCCACCGCAGGAACGATGACCGCTACTTATTGGAGCGTAACTGCCCCCGATGCGCAACGGCTGCGATTGCTGCACTGCACGGCAACGGTCGCTCCGCACCAGCCGCGGTACGGTTTGCATGACGTCTCGATCGACGGCGCCACGCTGCCGAGTGCGCAACTGCTGGGCGTCGATCTCAGACCTGCCGGCAATACGGCTCCGGCCGACTGTTACGTGCGCGGCGCCGATCTGGTCGTTGCCTACGCCAATGCACCCCGACCCGAACTGCGCACCGAGATCTATTGGCGAAGTGTCGCGCAGCCAGCCGCCGGCGCGCTGGCCGCGATCGAACTCTTGGCTTCCGTGCAGACCTCGCTGCTCGACAGCCAGCCGGCCATCGAAGTGCGCAGTCAACTGCCCGACGCCGAAGTCTGGACGCTCGAGGCGAACCAGCCTGCTCGGCGGATTCTGCCGATAGCGCCGGGCGCTTCGCAAATCACCACGGTCGGCTGTCATCTGTTTCGTCTGGCCGACGCCGAGCTGAGTTACGCCCAAATGGTGCATCCGGCCGATTTGGAGCCCGCGCGGCTGACGCGTGTTCCGCTGGGAGATAGTCGGCCCGCCGGTTGGCTATTGTGTCATCCGCTGTTTGCCAGCCGCTTGGAAAAAGGGGTCATACTGCGAGCGCGTGTGCTGGGCTCGCTGTTGCCGCGCGAAAGCGACGAAGCTTTGGCGCGCGCGATTTACGCGACCTTCGCCGCCGAAACGCCGCCGCTGACCCGCTAAGGGGCAGTTCGCCCACTCGGCCCCCACTTGCACGCCGAGTGCCCCAAGCGGCAAGATGGTGCCAGCCCTGATTGTTCACGCTTGGAGCCATCATGTCCGATTCGCTTCGCCAACGCTTGTTCGCGGCCCTCGACGCCCTGGTGCTTGTCGATCCGCACACGCACATCAATGCCCACCAGCCGGCCTCGACGACGTTGGCCGACATCATGGGCTACCACTATTACACCGAGTTGGCCCACTCGGCGGGTATGCCCCGGGCGCGCATCGAAGAGCCGGGCCTCGATCCGAAGGAGAAGGTCGGCCGGTTGGTCGAGTACCTGGGCGCGCTGGAGAACACGATTCAGTCGAGTTGGCTGATCGAGATGGTGCAGACCTTTTTCGGCTTTCAGGACGACGCGATTACGCCAGCCAACTGGGAGGCACTCTATGACCGCTCGCGGCAGGCCATGAGCGCGCCCGGCTGGGCCCAGACGGTGCTGAAGCGCAGCAAGCTTGAAGCGGTGTTTTTGACCAACGATTTTGACGATCCGCTCGAGGGCTTTGACACGTCGGTTTACATTCCCTGCCTGCGGACCGACGACCTGGTATTTCACCTGGCGCAGCCGGCGGTGCGGGCGCGGCTCGAAAAGGCGACGGAAACGAGCGTCGGCGACGTGCCCTCGCTACGAGCGGCCATTGGCAAATTGTTCGAGCACTTTACGGCACGCGGCGCGCGGGCCTGCGCCATTTCGCTGCCTCCCGACTTCTCGCCCGCCAAGGTCTCTGTATCGGCGGCGGCAGCGGCATTGGCGGCCGTGTGGAGCAAGGGACCCGCGGCGGCGGCCGACCAGCTGCGCACGCTCGGTCATTTCGTCTTCTGGACGCTCACCGAGTATTGTGCCGAGTATCGGCTGCCGTTCGACCTGATGATCGGCGTCAATCGGGGCGTCTACGCCGAGGGTGTATTTCAAGGGCGCGATCTGTACGACAGCCGCGTATCGCTCATTCAATACCGCGAGCTGTTCAACGCCTTTCCGCAGGTGCCGTTTCCGATTTCGGTGCTGGCCAGCGTCACGAACCAGGAACTGGTCAGCTACAGTTGGATTTTTCCCAACGTGCTGACCAGCGGCCACTGGTGGTATTCGAACACGCCGACGTATATCGAGCACGACGCGGCGGCCCGGCTCGAGGCGGTGCCCCGCACCAAGCAGATTGGCTACTACAGCGATATGTACAAGCTGGAGTTCGCCCTGCCCAAGTTCGCCATGTACAAGCGCATCCTGGCCAAGATTCTGGCCGAACGGTTCGTCGTCGACCGCGGCTGGTCCGAAGAGCGGGCGCTCGCCCTGGGCACGCAGGTGTTGCGGGGCAATGTCGACGCGGTGTTTGCCCCCCGCCGCTAAAACCACGGAACGCCGCCGGTTTTGCCAGGTTATTGGTAACTTTTTCTTGATCGTTTGCGCCGCGCCAATTATTCTAAAATCTGTGAGGCCCGCCGGGCTTCGCTCGACGAATCTGCGTTGGAGCCGCTCGTGAAGCTTGGGATTGCCCGTTTGCACTAGCGTGCCCTGGTTCCACTTCTTCGTCATTTCTCGCGTGCAGGTTCGTATGTCGTCGGTTGGCGCGCCGTTGCGGCGCCTCGTCTGTCTTTCCTGGCTGATCGTTGGCTGCTGTCCACTGGGGCTGTTGGCCCAGTCGGCCAGTGTGGGCATCAACTTCACCGGAATGACGCTAGCCGATGGCAAACTGCTCAACGGCAACAATGGCTATGCGCCCCCGGACAACGCCGGAGCCGTGGGGCCCAACAACATCGTTCAATTGATTAACGGCGTGTATGCGGTCTACGACAAGACCGCCGCGCACACACAAGTCGAGTTGATCTCGGGCCGCCAGTTTTGGATCGACGCGGGCATCGACCCCGGCAACAGCATTTCAAATCTGGGCGCCTTCAATCAGCGGATCATTTACGACCCAACTTCTGACCGCTGGATCGCCGCGGCCCTGACCGGCGACACGGTCGACAACCACGTGCTGCTGGCGCGATCCGATACGTCCGATCCCCGCGGCGGCTGGCAAGCCGTCAGCTTCCTGGGCAACGTGGGGGGCGATGGCCGATTTGCCGACTTTACGCGTTTGGGCATCGATGCCAACGGCGTGTACCTGTCGACCACGAACTTTACCGAGAACTCGTCGCAGGCCGGACTCGACAGCGTCTCGATTTTCTCATTGCCCAAAGCCGATCTGCTGGCGGCCACGCCCAGCCTGACGAATTTGAGCCGCTACGACGGACTCGATCCGGGCGAATACGGCATGTCGATTCAACCGGTGGTCAACTACGGACCGACTGGCGGCCACGTAACGCTGATTGGCACCTCTTACGCGCCGACCGACAACGTGCTGCTGGCCGCGAATTTGACTGGTACCAGCGGCCCCGCCGCGGTGCTTTCGCCGGGCTCGACCATCGACGTCGCGGAGTACACCAATCCACCGAAATCAGCTCAGCCCGACGGCACGCGGACGAGCAACGGGCGCTGCGG